>NZ_JAUJTZ010000004.1:0-302596 GCF_030433455.1 Yersinia sp. 22-579
ATATGGTTCATTAGCGATTGAAGGCACCGGTAATGCTTTATCAGTTAAAGCAATTAACGATAGCAAATAACGCTAATCAAATTACTCTTTCAGTGATACAAAAAACAACTTCGCTCCTAACGTAATGGGAGCGACGAAGTGCATCATAATGATACCAAATACTGCTGTAACTAAATAAGATCTAAAAAAAGAGAAATCGCTTGTAATAAAAATAGTGACACCAATAAAAAAAAGCAAGAGATGCAAAGAAACCATAAATAAAAATATTCTTTTGAGGTTAATTATTGTGACCTCTAATGAAGAATTGTTTCCTGTTGCTTGTTTGTATATAAACTTTATGTCCCTTTTGGAAATAAATTTTTTTCCTATCAAAGTCTTCTCTATACTTTTATCGTCCATAATAACCTACTATCCGCATTAAACAATTTCATATGATATCTGATTTTTGTGTGATACTGCAATCATACAACTTAAAATTAGGATTTTTGCTTGCACAGTTTATACTTAGCACCAGTAATAGCTGTCGGGTTCACTGATATCAAAGTTGCTTGAGATAAAAGCCAGATTATAATTTTTATATACTAATAAAAGATGCCAGAAAGCAAAGTTGGCCTAACGTCATTTTTTCCCCACCGGTGGATTTCATATTTATTATCAACAATTGTTACCCCATTTGGCTGCTGCCCCGAAACTGTTCGTAACACGCATTGATGATGTCTCTGCTGATAACTCCGGTGACAAATAATTTCAATATGGAACTATCTGCGCATTTTTTTACCTTTAAATGCTGAGGAACTTTCTGCACACAGCCAAACCCTATGATTCACGTTTAGAAGTAAAGCTGATTTTTATTTATCAAATTGATTTTTAAAGTAATTTACAGAATTATTGACCTATCGACTTATCCCGTAACCACCACTATATTTCTCTGTAGAAACACGTGCATAACGGTATGCAGCCCTATTATTAGTTGTTATCATTATTACCGCTCTCACAAAGGATATAGTTTGTATAATACTTCAAACTATAAACGTATTTTCTATTCCCTCCTTTTTAAATTTCTGACGGTGAAGCATGGCCTTGGTATCGCAAGCTCGGAGCTTGGGTAAGTACTTTTTATTGCTTGATAACTTATTAGTTGTGTTGGGTTTCTTCGTTGTTTTCCCACTCATCTCTATCCGATTTGTCGATCAGTTAGGTTGGGCTGCGGTACTCGTGGGTCTGGCGCTGGGATTAAGGCAACTGGTGCAACAAGGGCTTGGCATCTTCGGCGGTGCTATCGCTGACCGTTTTGGCGCAAAACCCATGATAGTCACCGGTATGTTGATGCGTGCGGCAGGGTTTGCCTTAATGGCGATGGCCGACGAACCCTGGATACTGTGGCTAGCTTGTGCTCTGTCTGGTTTGGGAGGAACCCTCTTTGACCCGCCACGTACCGCCTTGGTTATCAAGTTAACTCGCCCCCATGAGCGTGGCCGTTTCTATTCCCTCTTGATGATGCAAGACAGTGCGGGAGCAGTCATCGGTGCATTGATCGGCAGTTGGCTGTTGCAATACGACTTTCATTTTGTCTGCTGGACCGGCGCGGTTATCTTTATATTGGCCGCAGGCTGGAACGTCTGGCTGCTGCCGGCTTATCGAATCTCCACCGTACGTGCGCCGATGAAAGAAGGCCTGATGCGCGTGCTACGTGATCGCCGTTTTGTCACCTATGTCCTAACCCTGACTGGATATTACATGTTGTCGGTGCAGGTCATGCTGATGCTGCCGATTGTAGTCAATGAAATTGCCGGCTCCCCTGCCGCGGTTAAATGGATGTATGCCATTGAAGCCGCACTCTCACTGACTTTGCTCTACCCGATTGCCCGCTGGAGTGAAAAGCGTTTTCGCCTTGAACAGCGTTTAATGTTCGGTTTGTTGATAATGACATTAAGCCTGTTCCCTGTAGGCCTGATTACCCATCTGCAAACATTGTTTATGTTTATTTGCTTCTTCTATATGGGTTCTATTATTGCCGAACCCGCCCGCGAGACACTGAGTGCTTCACTGGCAGATTCGCGCGCACGCGGTAGCTATATGGGCTTTAGCCGTCTTGGACTGGCCCTCGGTGGCGCGCTGGGTTACACCGGCGGGGGTTGGATGTACGATACCGGCCGAACGCTGGAAATGCCCGAGTTACCCTGGTTCCTGCTGGGCGTTATTGGTTTAATTACACTCGTTGGGCTGTACTGGCAGTTTAATCAACGCCGCATTGAGTCAGCCATGTTAAGCGGCAGCTAGCGTGTCACTCGCCGGAGCAGCCCGCTCCGGCGTTACCCATCCCGATTCAGGGTTATCTGATTGGCAACCAGCATACTCTGCTGCACTATTCTCCATCCCAACCATCATTGAACAAACAGGGTAAATAATACAAAACGATATGCTAACCAGTTACTATTAGGTCAATTCGGTTTGTTTAATGTCATTGTTACGAGGCTTTAATGAATAAATTAATGTGGGGCGCTGCGGCGCTGGTGGTTACTGCGACACTGGTTGGCTGTAACCAACTGACTCAGTACACTTTGAGCGAACAAGAAGTTAATGATTATCTGCAAAAACATAATAACTATGAAAAACAGATTGGTATCCCAGGGCTGGTTGATGCTCATATCACGTTAACACAATTGCAGAGCCAAATTGGTCGTGCTGAACCCGGCAAAGTCACATTAACCGGTAATGCCAAAGTCGATATTACGTCGATCCTTGGCCCTCAAACTGCCGACATGACATTAACCTTAAAAGCGCAACCAACATTTGATCGCGAAAAAGGTGCCATCTTCCTGAAAGATATGGAATTGACTGACTATACGGTGAAACCGGAGAAAATGGATTCAGTGATGAAAGCACTGACACCTTATTTAAATCAGTCACTGAAATCTTATTTTGATCAGCAACCTGCTTATGTGCTGGACGGTGAAAAGAGTAAAGCTGAGGCGATGGCGAAAAAATTGGCAAAAGGCTTAGAAGTGAAACCGGGCCAATTAGTCATCCCACTAACGGACTAATTGGCACCGCACATTTAATCATAATGATACGGGGTGCTTACTCCTCCGTATCACTGTTTTCTGAAAGTTCATCCCACATGGCCTGCAATGCTTCGCGGCTCAGCTGTGCCAAAGTGCGATAAAAACCACTGGTGGCATGAGCTTCAACTTTACCCAAAAAACGGCCACACCAAGGCAGTAGATAAGCATCAAACAGTTCGATTTGCGCCGCCACTTCATCTTCCGCAGCTTGATCTTCCAGCCACGAGGCCGCCAGTAATAAACCACCAAAATGGTCTGTTGGCGCTTCTCCTAGCGGCATACCGCGTTGTTGAAGAAAAGCTCTAACCTCGGCTTCTGGGCGAGCATCTTCATAATCGGAACCATAAGGCGAAACACTGCGTTCGTCGCCCACAAACAGAGCATTATAATCCGCGGCCAGAGCTTCAGGCAGATACTCCTGTTGCAGACGTACCAATAACTCACTTTGTTCTAGTGGCCAATGCTGTTCTAATTTACCCTGACTGATCAACGTAAAAAGTGGTTCTAACAGTGGGTCCTGTGGCTGACGATAAAAAAGCGACCCAAGAACGCGACACACCAGAGAAAAATCATTCATTTACATAATCCTGTTTCTTATTGGTTTCTAAATCAAAGAAATGTGACAACGTCACATAAAAATCACAACCCGGCCAACTCCGGTATCGGCGCTCGGCCACGCTGCTCAAGGAAATTCAGCAAACGTCGCGGGCTGACATTCAAAATTCGCTCTTGCGGGAAATTCACTTCAGCAATAATGCGCTCACAATGTTCAAAAATTCCCAATGAATAAGCAATATGGGAATCCGAACCCAAGGCCAGCCAGCCACCAGCATCCCTTACTGCTTCAGCAATCGCGCGACAATTCGCTTCGCTCCCTTTACGTGAATGTGTAAATGATGAGTTATTCAATTCCAGCGCCACATTATATTTTGCAGCAGCTTCAGCAATCGCTTTAATATCAACCGGATACTTAGGATTACCGGGGTGGCTGATGATATGCACATTCCCCTGCGCCATAGTGGCAATCATCGCCTGAGTGTTAGCGGCCTTATCTTGAGGCGGGAACACTGGCTCGTGGAAACCGGCAATTAGCAAGTCTATGGCATCCAGCATCGGGCCGGTACAATCAATGTCGCCGTCCAGATTTTTAATATTCGCTTCGATGCCACGCAAGATCCCCACGCCATCAACCAACCGCGGCCATACTCGCATGTTCATAAAGTGCCAATAATGCGGGGCATCAGCCATATCCGGGCCATGATCAGTAATGGCAAACAGTTTGATATTTTTTAGCTTAGCTTCGGCGATATAATCGTGCAGGGTACTATAAGCATGGGTGCTGGCAATGGTATGCATATGTAAATCAACAGGATACATGACTACTCCACAAGGTCTTTTTAAGGCGGGATAGCTTTTTTGCAGGCAAAGCATAGTGCGCTAATGATAGCAGGAATTCTTCTCATCAGCAGCGCTAAAACCTCGCCGGCAATCTCGTTAGTCCCCTCAAACCGTAGCAGCCCCTAAATCAGTACCCCCTCACAACATCAACCAACCCAACAGGTTCCCTTCCTGCTTCCATTGCCTGAATATTGGCAACCACCTGATCCATTGCTACCTCTGGCAAGGTAACCGCAGCAATATGTGGCGTAATGGTGACTCGGGGATGGCTCCAGAAAGGATGCATTGACGGCAGTGGTTCTTCAGCGAACACATCTAATGTCGCCGCCGCGACTTGCCCGGCATTCATTGCTGCCAGTAAATCCCGCTCCAATAAGTGCGCTCCCCGTGCAATATTGATGATATAGGCATTGGCATTCAGTTGTGAAAAGAGAGACTGATTAAGGATACCGGCTGTCTGTGGGGTATGGGGCAAGAGATTAATCAGCAATTGTGTCCCCTGAATGAAAGCGGGTAACTTTTCTTGACCAGCGAAACTGGTCACTCCATCAATGTGTTTTGGCGTACGGCTCCAACAACGGACAGTAAAGCCAAACTCGGCCAGCTTGTGGGCAACACTTTTCCCTAATACGCCCGCGCCGAGAATGCCTATGGTGAATTTATCGTGTTGATGCGGTTCGAGGGGTTGCCACAACTTCTGTTGTTGTTGCAGCTGATACTCATCCATACGACGGAAATAGCGTAATACGGTTGCCACGACATATTCTTGCATCTGCAAAGACATCCCGGTATCTTCCAGCCGCACCAATGGCACGCCCGCAGGTAATGTTCCGGGATGACGCCGCTCTTGATCCAATATAGCGTCCACCCCCGCCCCCAACGCAAACACCCCTTTTAGTTCAACACGACTGGCGAGCATCTCCTGAGGTGGCTGCCAAACCAGCGCATAATCTGCCGGTTGGGTGTCACCACGCCGCCATTGCCTGATATTCGCGGTGGGTAAGCGCGACTGTAGCCCTGATAACCACTGTTTTGCCTCAAAGAATGGGTGATAAAAAATAATATTCATTATTTGCCAGCTCCTTGCGAAAGTATTGAATAGACTTTCGCGATTAGCTCGCAGATGCAAGCGCTACTCGCAAGAAATGACGATGAAATCAGCAAATTGCTGTAACTTTAGCTAAACAACGACAAAGCGCACATAAGAGGGTTGACGCTGGGCACACTTTTGCCTACATTACGCCGGTCGGCCCCATTGAACGTGGCTGATGGTACAAGCAGTAACACGGTGAGGTGTCTGAGTGGCTGAAGGAGCACGCCTGGAAAGTGTGTATACGTGTAAGCGTATCGAGGGTTCGAACCCCTCCCTCACCGCCATATTAAAGTGAAAAGCCCATGAGATTAATGGGCTTTTTTTCATTTCAGACTGTTGATAATAATTTTCGTGGCATACCAGCAACTATACATAACCTTTGTCATTAATTGATTATGTAGCCCTGTGGCATCCCATGCTACAACGTGAGGCGTATTTCGATTTTGGAATATAATCCACAGGGGGTATAAATATATGAAACTTTCTTTTATTTCTTTGTTATTTCTCTTTTATCTACAAACTTCATTTGCTTCCCCTCTTATAGTCGCTCATCGGGCTGGTACTGCCGACTTCCCTGAAAATACCCGGCATGCTATTAGTAAATCCTTGTCAAATAACGTTGATATGGTCTGGATTACCGTTCAACTCAGTAAAGACGGTGTACCGGTGCTATATCGGCCCAAAGATTTAAGCGAGTTAACTGACGGTGATGGCCCAGTTTCTAAATATACGTTTGATGAATTACTATTATTAGATGCGGCTTATCACTTTAAGCAGGGTGACCCCTATATTTACCGTGGCTGGGGATACAAGATTTCTTCATTGTACTCGATACTTTTATCCTACCCTAAGGTAAAGTTTATTATTGATATTAAATCCCCTGATGCTGAGCCAGAAGTAATGGCTGACGCCATAATAAATTTAGAAAATAGCACCGAGTCAGCTGATCGACTCTTTTTCTATTCTACTGAACAAAAATATCTCGATGCACTCCCTCAACATTTTAATAAATTCGAATCACGTAATAAAACCCGCAAAATTCTGGCTAATGCCGTTATGGCTGATAAATGCATAATTGCCAAGAATAGGAGCAATTCATTCCCCAATAGCCAAAACAAATATTATGCTTTTGAATTAAGACGCGATGTAAAAGTCGTGGAGAAGTTTACCTTGGGTAAAGGGACGACCCGTACCCAATTGGTTTGGAATCAGTCAGCAATGGACTGTTTCAGAAGAAGCGAAGAGGCAAAAATCTTGCTGATTGGCATAAACTCAGCCGAGGATTATCAATTAGCTAAAGATCTTGGCGCAGATTACGTGATGGTTGATTCCCCAAGTCAGGCACAAAAGTGGCGTTAAACTCATCTTATTTGTTTGTGAATCAGTCTATCTGCGCGCGGAATAACCAGATGACAAACAACAAATAAATACTGCTTGACCATCTGCTTGCCGGTCACTATAGTACCGCCCCGTTGCAGTGCATAGCGCAGTAACGAAACGGTGAGGTGTCTGAGTGGCTGAAGGAGCACGCCTGGAAAGTGTGTATACGCGTAAGTGTATCGAGGGTTCGAACCCCTCTCTCACCGCCATATTCGAGCGAAAGGCTCTGACGAAAGTCAGGGCCTTTTTCTTTGGTACCAAATTCGGAGTCTATACCCAAAATAATTCGAGTTGCGGGAAGGCAGCAATTGAGTAAATCCCGATGAGCTTACTCAAGTAAGTGATTCGGGTAAGCGAGAGCAGCCAACGCACATGCAGCTTGAAGTATGACGGGTATATTCATTATAAAGAGCGTCGGCGTTTGTCTTTAACCATGCGGTCACCCAGCGGAGAAAAAGGCATTAATCGGCTATAAACCACCTGATTACGACCTTGATTTTTCGCCTGATACAGTGCTTCATCCGTCATTTTCAATGCCTTTAACATCGACATCCCCGGTAAATAAATAGAGGCCCCAATTGAAATTGTCGCCTTAACTTTTCGTCCATCAGGCAATTGCACATCTAAACTCTCTACACGCATCCGAATACGCTCTGCAACCGCTTTAATAGCTTGTGGATCATGGCTATGAGTAATAATAATAAATTCCTCACCACCGTAGCGACCCACAAAATCTTCATCCCTGACGGCTGTCATCAACAATTTCCCAACTTCGGTTAATAGGATGTCACCACCATCATGGCCATAAGTATCATTAACGGACTTAAAGTGGTCGAGATCCAAAATAAGTAAACCGCATGCCTGGCGATTGTGATGAATACTACTCAGGCGATAATCGACACTTGACCGGTTATTCAACTGGGTTAATTTGTCGATGTTTGCTCGATTTTTCATCGCGAAATACGCATAAATATGGCGCTCTTTAAAATTAAGAGCGTGATAACAAATAGCTAAACAAAGCGCAGAAATAAGTTGATATACCACAATCTGCGTCCAAAAGAGAGTATTAGGAACCAATAAAACAGCGGTAAGCATTCGATAGATGGCAATTAAGATAATAGTGGTATAAAAGATACGACTACTCTTTTTCTCCCATACTTTGGAAAACAAAAGAGGAATAATCACTATTGTTATTAATACGTTGTCTAATGTCACCCAACCGGTGAAAGTGAAATTTATCACCAATGCAGTTAAACCACTTAGCCAACCGCCATAAAACGTGACCAAAATAATCGGGATCAGCTCGAAACTGTAGAAATACGCCCCAGAAATAACCCACTGATCTTGATTGAGGTAAAGTGATACTAGCCCCGATATTAGTCCAAATACAATACGCTTCCAAACCTCTCCATTATAGGAGAAAGGGCTGTTCTTACTTAAGGCAAAATAACCAATAGAGAGAGTTGCATAAGTGACACAGGCATCTCGGTATAGCGTCGACAAAGAATCTAATTCACTCATGGCGTAGCATCAGTCCTTTGAATTCTCAGTGTTGATTTTTGGCCGCACACCTGCAGCCGATTTTTTTCTAAAATCAAGTCACGTTCTTGCCCTAAATTATTCATCGGAACCTTAGATATTATGCAGAGATTGATAGTTTCTAACCTAAATCTTAGCTGTGAGATAGGCTTTATTCCTGAATAATTTTATTATGCGGCCTCCGCCTATCCTGGAGTAACAGGATATCCCCTAATCATTTAAACCCCTTCAAACAAACTGCATTCTTCTATTGTTAATACTTTTTACTCAGTTTCTAACACTTGATGCTCAAAGCATGCCCTACTCGCGATAATAGGCAGTTTGAATTCCGCCTTACAGAAAATTGTCTTGCCGGTCATGAATCCGTTCATTTAAACCACTTTATAAAACCAGCTGTTATCTCTATTTCTACCAGAGATTGATATACATCTAGATCTCATGCTGTGAATTGGCGTATCGTGGTTATCTGCTACTCGAGACGGACCCTTATTGGCCCGCCATTTATTTTGTCTTTTCTTTATTTGGTTTGCACCTTAGATGAAAACGCACGGAATTAACGGCATTAGGCCGTTCAGCGCGATTATTGACGCTTGCTGGCGAGAAACCTATACACTTCAACGCTTTATAAAAGATATAATTGCCGGTATTACTGTCGGCATTATTGCTATCCCACTGGCTATGGCACTGGCAATTGCCAGTGGTGTTCCCCCACAGTACGGCTTATATACCTCGGCAATTGCCGGGATTGTTATTGCGGTTAGCGGTGGCTCCCGTTATAGCGTATCTGGCCCTACCGCGGCCTTTGTGGTTATCCTTTATCCGGTATCACAACAGTTTGGCCTAGCCGGGTTATTACTGGCGACATTGCTTTCTGGCGTGTTTTTATTGTGCATGGGGCTAGGCAGATTAGGCCGATTAATTGAATATATTCCGCTGTCAGTCACGCTTGGCTTTACCTCGGGAATTGGTATCACCATCGCCACCATGCAAGTGAAAGATTTCTTCGGTCTACACTTGCCGGAGGTGCCGGAAACTTATGTGGGCAAAGTAGCAGCACTTGCCCAGGCACTGCCAACCATCAACTTCAGTGATACGTTAATTGCAACTGTCACTCTGATGGTATTAATTCTCTGGCCACGATTAAAATTAAAGTTACCGGGTCACTTACCTGCACTCGTCGCCGGTACCGCTGTTATGGCGGTTTTATCGTTATTTGATCATCAAGTTGCTACTATCGGCTCACGTTTTGGCTATTTATTGGCTGATGGCACACAAGGCCACGGTATCCCCCCTATTTTGCCGCAATTTGTCTTACCCTGGCATCTCCCAGCCGCCAATGGACAAGAATTTGTTTTAAATTGGGCAACACTTTCGGCACTGCTGCCAGCAGCCTTTTCGATGGCGATGCTCGGGGCGATTGAGTCGTTATTATGCGCAGTGGTTCTTGATGGCATGACTGGGCAAAAACATCATTCAAACAGTGAGTTAGTCGGCCAGGGGCTCGGTAATATGGTAGCACCGTTCTTTGGTGGTATCACCGCCACTGCGGCTATTGCACGTTCGGCAGCTAACGTCCGTGCAGGCGCAACCTCACCGGTATCAGCAATTATTCACGCCCTGTTGGTGTTACTGGCTTTATTGGTTTTGGCACCGATGTTGTCATACCTGCCGCTGGCCGCCATGGCCTCGTTGCTGCTCATCGTGGCCTGGAATATGAGTGAGGCGCATAAAGTGGTCGATTTACTGCGCCGTGGCCCTAAAGATGACATTATCGTCATGCTGTTGTGTATGAGTCTGACAGTATTATTCGATATGGTGATTGCTATCACGGTAGGTATTGTATTGGCCTCACTGCTGTTTATGCGCCGTATTGCCCGCATGACCCGTCTAAGTGAAATTCCTACTGAAATGAATGAACATCGGCTAGTGTTGCGCGTTAATGGGCCACTGTTCTTCGCCGCCGCAGAGAGGATATTTAACGAATTACTCAGCCGTAGCGAAAATTACGATACCATCATTCTGCAATGGGACGCGGTACCAGTTCTGGATGCAGGAGGGCTGAATGCGTTTCTACGCTTCACAGAGGCCTTAGGCGAACATCAGCAACTCATTATCACCGATATTCCTTTCCAACCGCTGAAAACGCTGGCAAGAGCGCGGGTGCAACCTATTGAGGGTAAGTTGAGCTTCTACGGCTCACTCCCTGAGGCTTTAACGGCCTTAGCGACAAAATAACCTTTTCCGCGATCAAAAAAGGCAGTGTAGATGACCTACACTGCCTTTTGGTCTATTCACCGCAACAACGTCAAGGAAGCAGGTGATAGATTGGATTACTTGCTGGTATCAAGTTCCGGGAAGCTTTTCACCAAATCATCAATCGCTTTCATCTGCACCAAGAACGGCTCCAGCTTGTCTAATGGCAACGCCGATGGGCCATCACATTTAGCGCTGTTCGGCTCTGGGTGAGCTTCAATAAATAGCCCAGCCAAACCAACAGCCATGCCCGCACGAGCCAACTCAGCCACTTGAGCACGGCGGCCGCCTGATGCTGAGCCAAACGGGTCGCGGCACTGCAATGCATGAGTCACGTCGAAAATCACCGGATGACCGCCCGTCGCTTGTACCATCACATTGATACCTAACATATCAACAACCAGATTGTCATAACCGAAGTTACTACCACGATCGCAAAGAATAACCTGATCATTACCGGCTTCTTTGAATTTCTCAACGATATTACCCATTTGGCCTGGGCTAACAAACTGAGGCTTCTTCACGTTGATAACCGCGCCAGTCCGTGCCATCGCTTCAACTAAATCAGTTTGACGCGCCAGGAATGCGGGCAATTGGATAACATCCACCACCTCTGCAACAGGCTGGCACTGGCTTATTTCGTGAACATCGGTGATCACTTTTACGCCAAATTGCTGTTTCAGTTCCTGGAAAATTTTCATCCCTTCTTCCAGGCCAGGACCACGGTAAGAGTGAATTGAAGAACGGTTGGCTTTGTCGAACGAGGCTTTAAAGACGTAAGGAATACCCAGTTTCTGGGTGACAGTCACATAATGCTCGCAGATGCGCATCGCCAGATCGCGAGACTCAAGCACGTTCATGCCGCCAAACAGCACGAAAGGCAGGTCATTCGCTACCTTGATATCGCCAATGCTAACCACTTTCTGTTTCATACAAATACCTTTATAAAGGATAAATCGAAATTAATTACAGTGAGTTATTACTCAACAAGGTGATTACCATAAATATACCCAAAATAATTCGAGTTGCAGGAAGGCGGCCAACGCACATGCAGCTTGAAGTATGACGGGTATCAGTGCAACGTCACTCGTTGTTGCTCAATAGAGTGGATCTGCATTTTTATCATTTCAGCGATAGGGTCTTCCGGGCACTGTTCGACAAAATAGCTTAAATCAGAGATAGCAATATGGTTGCAATCCAGTTGAGCATAAATCAGGCCACGGTCGCGGATTTCATACGGGTCATCGGGATCAAAAGCCAACACCGCTTCACTGGCACGTAAGGCCAGTTCCATCTGCTTCTCTTCCATTAATGCGGCTTTTAAAGTGTCGAGCATTTTGCGCACAATCAAGGTGTTTTCCGCTTCTTCCAAATCTTCATCTTCCAATTCGGCACTCAAGCCCAGATTGCCCTTGATCCACACTTCGAGCATATGCTCGTTCAGTGTTTCACCGTTCAACGGGTTAATCAGCCACATTTCTTCGTCTAGCCAATCCGCGCGAAGAATCAATTGGGTTGGAAAAATAACAGGCATCAATGGCAAGTCCAGTTGATGCGCGATATGCAAGAAAATCACCCCTAGTGATACCGGAGTCCCCTGCCGCTTATCCAGTACTTTATCCAACCAGATAGCATCTGACAGGCGGTAAACACCACCCGCACCACCAAACTTCCACTTACGATAAAACAGATCGATAAGCACTTCTAATTGCTGATCCTGATTGAGACCGTCGGGCATTGCAGCCCTGGCATCATCAACGAGCTGTTGTAGTTGATTGCGTACATCAGCCAGTGGAAAATTCTGTCGAATCTCCTGGGTAACCAGTAACACCCCATCACACAGGGACGCGTTGTTAAATTCGAAATCAGCAATGCTACTCATAGATATCCCATCAGCAGTGGTAACTTAGTTGTTGCCAGTTTTATAATTAAATACAGGCAACCCAATGCGAGTATAAAGGCAAGCCAGCGACGATTCTGGCTGCGAGTTCGCTTACCTAATGCAACATAGCCAAGCAGGATATAGATAATAACGCCAAACAACTTTTCAGTCAGCCAGGTTCCTTGCGGACTGAAAGGATAAAATCCAGTCATAAAAATCAATACAATGCCGCTGACAAACAGCAGCGTATCATTGATATGCGGCGTTATTTTTACCCAGCGTCTATCCATCATAGCTGAACCGCGACATTTCCAGAAGAAACGTAACACAAACAGCGTAATACTGATAACCACTGTGAGTAAATGCAAATACTTCATGGCGATGTAGTCAACCCACATGTCTCTCAGTCCTTAATTTATGCTGAACGGGAATTTTCTTGTTTAAGTACCCATTGACCCAAAGTCACACGATCATTATTACCATAATCTTTATACGTCATTACAGCACTAAATCCGCTATTGTGGAGCAGCTTCTGTACCGCTGTGGCTTGTTGCCAACCATGCTCCAACATCAACCATCCCCCCACCTCTAAATAAGCCGGAGACTGGCGAATAATCTCAGTCAAATCAGCTATCCCCTCAGCCTCAGCCACCAGCGCACTATGTGGTTCATAGCGCACATCACCTTCATTAAGATGGGGGTCATTGGCATCGATATAAGGAGGGTTGCTCACAATCAGCGTAAATCGCCCGCTCACCGAGTCAAACCAGCTACTTTGCAGGAAATCCACATTATTTATCGCGAGTTTTTTGGCATTATGGCAGGCCAGAGCAACAGCATCAGCTTTAATATCAACCCCCATCACCGCGCAATCTGGGCGCTCGCTGGCTAATGCCAAAGCAATGGCACCAGTACCAGTTCCTAAATCCAGAATACGGCATGGAGTGGCAGGCAAATGCGCCAACGCTTGCTCAACTAAGCATTCGGTGTCCGGGCGAGGAATTAATGTGGCGGAGGAAACACTCAACGGCAGCGACCAAAACTCGCGCTCCCCCACCAGATAGGCAATCGGCTCACCTTGTTCACGCCGCACGGCCAATGGCTCTAACACCGCCAATTGCTCGGCGGTAAGTTGGGTTTCACCAAAGGCCAATAAATAGGTGCGGGCGCGCCCTGTAACGAAACTCAGGAGAATTTCGGCGTCGCGCTTTGGGCTGTCACTTTGGTTAAAACGGGCTGCCGCTTGCGACAGCCACTGCTGATAATCCATTAATCTTGCTCGGACAACGCAGAGAGCTGATCAGCTTGATATTCCTGCACAATCGGCTGGATAAGCATATCCAGTTTACCTTCCATCACCTCATCCAAACGGTAAAGTGTCAGGTTGATACGATGGTCTGTCACACGCCCTTGCGGGAAGTTATAGGTACGATTGCGGTCAGAACGGTCGCCAGAGCCTAATAAGTTACGGCGTTCAGAGGCCTCGGCTTGCTGCCGTTTTTGCATCTCTGCGGCACGAATACGTGCGCCCAACACTGACATCGCCTTGGCTTTGTTCTTATGTTGCGAGCGCTCATCCTGACATTCCACTACAATTCCGGTGGGAATATGGGTAATACGAATGGCTGAATCCGTGGTGTTAACGTGCTGACCACCCGCACCTGAAGAGCGGAAGGTATCGATGCGCAAGTCACCCGCATTGATTTCCGGCATTTCAGCTTCGGGAATAGCCGGCATCACCGCCACAGTACAAGCCGATGTATGGATTCGGCCTTGCGATTCGGTTTCTGGCACACGCTGAACACGGTGGCCACCCGACTCAAATTTTAACTGCCCAAAGACACCATCACCGGATACCTTGGCAATCACTTCTTTATAACCGCCATGTTCACCTTCACTGGCGCTCATGATTTCCACTTTCCAGCGACGGGCTTCAGCGTAGCGGCTATACATACGGAACATGTCACCGGCAAAAATAGCCGCTTCGTCACCACCGGTTCCGGCGCGGATTTCCAGGAAGCAATCACGCTCATCATCAGGGTCTTTTGGTAGCAACAGAACTTGCAGTTGTTGTTCCAGCTCTTCACTACGAGCTTTAGCTTCTTTCAGTTCGTCCTGCGCCATTTCGCGCATTTCGGGATCGTCGAGCATCATTTCTGCTGCTTCGATATCATCTTGTACACTGCGCCATTCTTTGAAACAGCGAGTAACATCCGTAAGTTGCGCATATTCACGTGATAACGCGCGGAAACGGTCTTGGTCGGCAATAACATTGGCATCGCCAAGGTGCGCTAATACTTCTTCGTGGCGCTCTTGTAACGCTTCCAATTTGGCAACAATAGAAGACTTCATCCGTGGTTTTAAACCCTGTAATTAGAGGAAACTAATGCTGATCCAGCCCAAGGCTGTCGCGTAATAATTGCAACCGCTCCATATCGCCATCACTGGCTGCTTGCTGGAGGGATTTGGTGGGAGCATGGATCAGGCGGTTGGTTAGCTTATGGGCCAGTTCATTTACCACCTGTTCAACATTGGCACCCTGCTCAATGGCGGCTAACGCTTTTGCCGTCATCTCACTACGAACTTGTTCAGCCTGAGAGCGATAATCACGAATGGTTTCGACCGCCCCCTGAGCGCGTAACCAGGTCATAAAATTCATGCTTTCTTGCTGTACTATCGACTCGGCCTGAACTGCGGCAGCCTGACGTTGCGCCATATTGTGCTGAATAATCGCCTGTAAATCATCAACGCTGTATAAATAGGCATTCGACAGTTTACCGACTTCCGGCTCAATATCACGCGGCACCGCGATATCAACAAACAACATAGGTTGATTGCGGCGACTTTTCAGCGCGCGCTCCACCATCCCTTTACCAATAATGGGCAGCGGGCTGGCGGTCGAACTGATAATAATATCGGCATCGGCTAAACGCGCATCAATCTCTGGCAATGTAATCACCTCTGCTCCGACCTCTGTCGCCAGCGCTTGAGCGCGCTCGCGGGTCCGGTTAGCAATAATCATATGCTTGACTTGATGCTCTCTCAGATGCCGAGCCACCAGCTCAATGGTTTCCCCCGCGCCAACCAACAATACATTCAGCTCTGACAGTGACTCAAAGATTTGCCGTGCCAATGTACAGGCGGCAAAGGCCACCGAAACTGCGCTGGCACCAATTTCAGTTTCTGTGCGAACCCGTTTGGCGACCGAAAATGTTTTTTGGAATAAACGCTCCAATTCGCCAGAGAGCGATTGCTCGCGTTGCGACTCTGCAAAGGCTTTTTTCACCTGTCCCAGAATTTGCGGCTCGCCCAACACCAGGGAGTCCAGCCCGCTGGCAACGCGCATCAGATGGCTGACAGCGTCATTGCCATGATGCCAATAGAGGCTTTTTTTCACTTCATCCGGGCTGAGTTTATGGTAGTTACACAGCCAGGCAATCAGTTGTTCGTGCAGGTTTTCTTGCTGTTCTACGCTGAGGTATAACTCAGTTCGGTTACACGTAGACAACACGACACCGCCCTGCACCAACGGCTGTTGGAGCAAGCTAGCAAGTGCCTGATCGATCGATTCAGGTGAAAATGTCACCCGTTCACGTAACGATACAGGAGCGGTTTTGTGGTTAATGCCTAATGCAAGCAGAGTCATGAGAACGGCTTCGAGTAATACTGATGTTAGTATGGATTCTCGTCTGAACCGCATTCTACTTGATGCGCGGGATCAATAAAAGTCGCAGTGCATCATCCTAAGTATTATCCCAAATTATGTTCAATAATTGATTATATGATGTACAACATAGAACAAGATATTGACGCTCAGCCCTCAGATCGCTAGCGTGAGCAACAATGATGCCCATTATTCAAACACATCAATCGAATTTGCTTTATCATATTGTTGCTTTATAAAACGTGCGCCAGTGAAAAACCCTGCGACCGATAGGATTTATACCCATATGCCTCAGCGCAAAATCAGTTTTTATCGCCTACTTCCATTAGCTACTTTGCTATTAACCGCCTGTAGCACCACACCACCATCCGGCCCTGCGACCAGCCCAACATCGCCACAATGGCGTCAGCATGAGCAACAGTTGCAGCAGTTGAGCCAGTTTCAAACCCGCGGTGCCTTTGCTTATCTCTCAGAAAAACAAAAAGTTTATGCACGTTTCTTCTGGCAACAAACTGCCCCTGAGCGCTATCGCCTGTTGCTGACCAATCCGTTGGGGAGCACCGAATTAGAATTGGTCGTACAACCCGGTGTGACCCAATTGACTGACAATCAAGGCAAACGCTATGTCAGTAATGATCCACAAGAAATGATTCAAAAATTAACCGGGATGTCGATTCCGTTGGAAAGTTTGCGCCAATGGATTCTGGGCTTGCCAGGTGATACCACTGATTTTACTCTCGACGACAAATATCGCCTGAAACAGCTGACTTACCAACAAGATGGCGTAACCTGGGTGGTTGATTATCAAGAATACAATACTCAGGTCACACCGGCATTGCCTAGCCGCATGGAGCTCAGTCAGGGTGGTCAGCGTATCAAGCTGAAGATGGATAACTGGACGGTCAAATAGTATGGCGAATACCAATCAATACGTCTGGCCGTCACCCGCTAAATTGAATTTGTTTCTCTATATCACCGGGCAACGCGCTGATGGCTATCACCTATTACAGACGCTGTTCCAGTTTCTCGATTATGGCGACGAACTGACGATTGTACCCCGCGATGACGATCAGATTCGGCTATTAACCCCCATTATCGGGGTGGAAAACGAACAAAATCTGATAATCCGCGCGGCACGATTGCTGCAACAACATCCCAGCTCAGCAAAAGTACCTCGGGGGGCGGATATTAGCATCGATAAACGCTTGCCAATGGGTGGCGGTTTGGGGGGCGGTTCGTCCAATGCGGCAACGGTGCTAGTCGCACTCAATACCCTGTGGCACTGTGGTCTATCTGATGAAGAATTAGCCGCTCTTGGACTCACATTGGGGGCCGATGTACCGGTATTTGTTCGCGGTCATGCAGCCTTTGCCGAGGGAATTGGTGAAAAGTTGCACCCCGCAGAGCCTATAGAGAAGTGGTATTTGGTGGTTCACCCCGGAGTAAACATCCCAACACCGATTATTTTTTCCGATCCTGAATTAAAAAGAAATACGCCAATTCGCCCACTGGCGGCGCTTTTAAGCGCTCCGTACGCAAATGATTGCGAACCAATCGCAAGAAAACGTTTTCGCGAGGTTGAACAGGCTCTTTCATGGCTGTTAGAATATGCCCCGTCACGCCTGACCGGAACCGGAGCTTGTGTCTTTGCAGAATTTGACACGGAGTCATCGGCACGGCAGGTGTTAAGTATTGCCCCGGAGTGGTTGCACGGTTTTGTTGCCCGTGGAGTGAACCTTTCGCCACTGCATCGCGTACGCTCTGGGAAAATGGAAAACAGTGAGCACAGATAAGAATGCACTACAAAGGTCTAGATCATGGCACCACTGACCTGAGTTTGTGAAAATACCTGTCTCATTTGATTGAAAGCCGGTTCATAATACTGTTTTGGCTTTAAATACCCGTATGTATATTGCAATCAGTATGAATAGTCGCCCGTGATTACTGATCTGACAATATCTTCTCTGGACGCATGCCTGAGGTTCTTCTCGTGCCTGATATGAAGCTTTTTGCTGGTAACGCCACCCCGGAACTAGCACAACGTATTGCCAACCGTTTGTACACCAGTCTTGGTGACGCCGCTGTAGGTCGTTTTAGCGACGGCGAAGTGAGCGTGCAAATCAACGAAAATGTACGCGGTGGTGATATTTTCATCATCCAGTCCACCTGCGCACCCACGAACGATAACCTGATGGAACTGGTTGTCATGGTTGATGCCCTGCGTCGCGCCTCCGCAGGACGTATTACTGCTGTTATTCCTTACTTCGGTTACGCCCGCCAGGATCGCCGTGTGCGCTCCGCTCGTGTGCCTATCACTGCCAAAGTTGTTGCCGATTTTCTCTCAAGTGTTGGGGTTGACCGCGTATTGACAGTGGATCTTCATGCTGAACAGATCCAAGGCTTCTTTGATGTTCCGGTTGATAACGTATTTGGTAGCCCAATCCTGCTGGAAGACATGTTGCAGCAGAATCTGGAAAACCCAATCGTCGTTTCTCCAGACATTGGCGGCGTTGTTCGCGCCAGAGCCATCGCAAAACTGCTGAACGATACTGATATGGCGATTATCGACAAACGCCGTCCACGCGCTAACGTTTCTCAGGTGATGCATATCATCGGTGACGTAGCTGGCCGTGATTGCGTGTTGGTTGACGATATGATCGATACCGGTGGCACTTTGTGTAAAGCGGCTGAAGCCTTGAAAGAACGTGGTGCTAAGCGTGTGTTTGCCTACGCGACTCACCCGATCTTCTCTGGTAATGCGGTTGAAAACATCAAGCACTCCGTGATTGACGAAGTGATTGTTTGTGACACTATTCCGTTGTCAGCTGAAATCAAAGCATTGAAAAATGTACGTACTCTGACACTGTCCGGCATGTTGGCTGAAGCCATCCGCCGTATCAGTAATGAAGAGTCAATCTCTGCGATGTTTGAGCATTAATCAACATTGAGTTGTGGATATCCCTGCGGTGCTAACTGGCCGCAGTTAACTGTGATGAGCCACTTTTGGGCATCATTGTCTGGGTGTTCATAACTTAAAGAAAAACCCGTTGAAGCGGCTGCTACAACGGGTTTTCTACTTTTGGTCTATAGGTTCTTGATCTGCGGATTCTTGGGCCGTCATTAACTCCTCCTGAACATCAGCTCGATTTAAAGCTGCGGTAACAGGTTATATTTTGTCATACACTTCGGGCAACACTCAGATGTTATGAGTGGCGCTGGTTGCGATTGCAGCGTTTATCAAAGTGCTTAACCCACCAATAACGGTCTGCAACTTCTTCACGCCCACCAATACGAGCGCCGACCAGCCATAACAGTGCACCAACAAAAATACTCATCACTGCGCCGTGGGCAAAGAATTGCGGTAAACCAAATTGTGTAACTTCGGCCAAAATTGAGTAACCTACCCCAACGACCATTGTCACCAAACCCAGTCCCATCAGCACATTACCGAGTCTTGCTGCGCTTTTACGTTTCATATGCCACCTCCACTTGGGTTGCCAATAAATAATCACTACGTTCAGCATCCGAAACTGCTTGCTTAATGCGATTATTCATGTCCACTTAATAACTAAGTATAGTCAGGCTGGCAGTAAAGGTATTGCGCTTGCGATCACAACTGGCGAATATATTCCGACAAATCTTTACATTTTCCAGCCATTTGGCACTAAAGTTGAATTGTTACACAAATGAACTATTCACCGTTCTAATTATTAACCCCCAGCAAACTCACACCAGCAGTTTTGTCATTACGCGCCATGACAGGTAAACTGTCACACTTTAATTCCTTTAGTAATAGCGAATGACGACGTGAGTAGCATTAAATTAATCGTTGGGCTGGCAAATCCGGGCGCAGAATATGCTCAAACCCGCCATAATGCGGGAGCCTGGTATGTGGACTTATTGGCACAGCGCCATAACCAACAACTGAAAGAAGAGAGCAAATTCTTCGGTTATACCGCACGGTTAAATCTGGCAGGCCAAGATGTGCGCTTGCTGGTACCGTCTACCTTTATGAATTTAAGTGGCAAGGCTGTTGCGGCAATGGCAGGGTTTTACCGCATCTTGCCAGAAGAAATTTTAGTCGCACACGATGAGCTGGATATCCCACCGGGTGTGGCGAAATTGAAGCTAGGGGGCGGCAACGGTGGCCACAATGGTCTGAAAGATATTCAGAGCAAACTCGGTAATAACCCAAATTTCTATCGTTTACGCATTGGTATCGGCCATCCTGGCGATAAAAGTAAAGTTACTGGTTTCGTTCTGGGCAAACCACCGGCCAGTGAACAAACCCTAATTGACGACGCCATTGATGAATCTATTCGCTGTACTGAAGTGCTGCTGAAAGAAGATATTACCAAGGCTATGAATCGCCTGCATTCTTTCAAAGCGGGCACGCAGTAGAGGTTTACCTAATTCCCCGGAAACCGCCTTGCACCGGGGAATTAACCTTTCACTTTATTGATTTTTGTTGCACAACGCATTGATGCCCTGCTGACCTTCACCGGTCAGGACAACACCGCCAATAATGACTCTAACCCGCCCTAGAAAATGATTACTTTTGGCGTCATATTCATCCGCAATATCTTGCAGTTCATCAGTGCAAAAAAGCGTATCCCAATCGGCAGCTTTTTTCTTATTATCTGATAAATCGTGGCTACGCTCGAACTTGTCATTGATGGCAGTGAATTTCAGTTGAACACCGTCAAAATCCTCATAAAGTGTTTTTTTCTGGTAACCCACATATCTTACGCTTTTGTCTGATCGGTTTTCTATTTGCAGACCATATTGATCAACCAACTCTGCAAAGCTTGGCCCAGCAGGCTCAGAATCTGCCGTCAGAAACCACATTCCCAAGATCCCCACCACTCCCCCAAACAAAATCACTATCAGCCATTTATAGATATTCATTTCCATGGGAATAATCCAAATTCAGTATGCTGACCCTAATGTTTAGTTATCGGACATTAAGCAAAAAACTTCAGGTAACGGAAGCGTGATCCAGAGCACAGAGTTAGAAAAATCAATTACCTATCGGATATTACGATAAAAGCAATTCACACAATGAAACAGCATGATCGAGATAAATCGTCAGAATGTGTATAATGGCGGCATAAATTTTGATTACATCGGCCCGTTAACCCTAACGAGTTGATTTTTAAGTTATTTAAGGTGATATAAAACATGGGATTCAAATGCGGTATTGTGGGCCTGCCTAACGTTGGTAAATCCACCCTGTTCAACGCGTTGACACAAGCGGGTATTGAAGCCGCTAACTTCCCGTTCTGTACCATTGAACCCAATACGGGTGTGGTGCCAATGCCGGATCCGCGTCTGGACCAACTGGCCGAGATTGTAAAACCTCAGCGCATTTTGCCAACCACGATGGAGTTCGTGGATATCGCAGGCCTGGTAAAAGGGGCCTCGAAAGGTGAAGGGCTGGGTAACCAATTCCTGACCAATATTCGTGAAACCGAAGCGATTGGCCATGTAGTGCGTTGCTTTGAAAATGACAATATCATCCATGTTGCTGGTAAAGTTGATCCCGCTGATGATATTGACACTATCAATACTGAACTGGCTCTTTCCGATCTGGAAACTTGCGAACGTGCTATTCATCGCGTGCAGAAGAAAGCTAAAGGCGGCGATAAAGATGCTAAAGCTGAACTGGAAGCACTGGAAAAATGCCTGCCGCATTTAGAGAATGCTGGCATGCTGCGTGCATTGAACCTGACTGCAGAAGATAAAGCGGCCATCCGTTACTTGAGCTTCCTGACGCTGAAACCAACCATGTATATTGCTAACGTCAATGAAGATGGTTTTGAGAATAACCCATATCTGGATCAAGTGCGTGCCATTGCTGCCGCTGAAGGTTCAGTCGTGGTTGCAGTGTGTGCCGCGGTTGAATCTGACATCGCTGAGATGGAAGATGCAGACCGTGCTGAATTTATGGCCGAGTTGGGTATTGAAGAGCCAGGTTTGAACCGTGTGATCCGTGCCGGTTATGAATTGTTGAATCTGCAAACTTACTTCACCGCCGGTGTTAAAGAAGTCCGTGCCTGGACCATCCCTGTAGGTGCAACAGCGCCACAAGCTGCCGGTAAAATTCACACCGACTTTGAAAAAGGCTTTATCCGCGCCCAAACTATCGCTTTTGACGACTTTATTACCTACAAAGGTGAGCAAGGTGCAAAAGAAGCAGGGAAGATGCGCTCAGAAGGTAAAGATTACATCGTAAAAGATGGCGATGTGATGAACTTCTTGTTCAACGTCTAAATAAAATTTGTTGTCTCATGGGGTTTCGCTGAATCTCATAAGAATCGAAAACGCCATAAAATCCACGCAGTTGCGTGGATTTTTGTTGGCAGAGCACACATTGTTCCGTTCTATGCCAGTAGCAGACGTGGCTAACTCTGCACTGCATTAATTATTGGGGAGCAGGTCAATCAGGCTGGTTGGCAAAATTAAGAATGGTGGCTTAGTGCTGCACTTCGGACTTGAATCTGCTAATAGTCCAGCGTCGCCTTATTTAGAACGGCTTTCTATAGGTTTTTTTATAAATAAGCGCGGCGTAATGCCACGCCTCAGACCGCTGACAAATCCTAAGGATTCGATCTTGCAAGGTGAAACCGGTAGAAGAGTAAAGCGTCCGCGCCAAGGACCGTGAGGCTCGAGCCCCTGAGAAGGGTTTACGGCGTCTTTATGATCTACCTGTTTTCACCGTTGCGGGCACTTTGTCATTAATCTCAAGCGCGGCTTAACGCCACGCTTTGATTTAAGTACAGAATGCGTTTTCACTCGGTTACTGCGGAATAGGTGTTACCAACGGCTCGCCAGAAAAATAGGCATTAACATTTTCCAGCACCAGACGCGACATCTCTTTGCGCGTTGCCCAAGTAGCACTGGCCATATGCGGTGTGGCGACCACATTTGCCCGATGTAACAATGCTTGCGGGACTTGCGGTTCGTCGGTGAAAACGTCCAGACCGGCCCCCCCGAGTGTCCCCTCTTCGATGGCTTCAATCAGTGCCCGTTCATCAACTACCGAACCACGGGAAATATTGATCAGAATGCCTTCTGCGCCGAGGGCATTCAACACATCGCGGTTAACGAGACCGCGGGTTTCTGCGCCACCGTTAGTACAGACCACCAGAAAATCACTCGCCTCCGCCAGCGATAGCAATGTTGCATGGAAGGTGTAATCCATGTCGGCAAGTGCGGCTCGATCCGTATAGGCGATCGACATATCAAATGCGGCAGCGCGTTTGGCGATAGTACGCCCAATACGGCCCATGCCAATAATGCCTAACCGCGCCCCTGAGACTTTACGGGTCCACGGGTAACCGCCCTTCTGCCATGCACCCTCTTCGATAAAGCGTTGTGCTCCGGGGATCTGACGTGACGTTGCCAGTATCAACCCCATGGCCAGGTCAGCAACGTCATCCGTTAAAACGCCGGGGGTATGGGTCACGGCGATATCACGCTCTCTTGCTGCGGCAACATCAATACCGTCATAGCCCACACCAAAGTCGCTGATGAGTTCAAGGTTAGGTAGCCGTTCTATAAATTCTCGACTGACCACGGCTTCGCCGTTGGTGAGTACTACACGAAACTCGGCGGCCAACCGGTCAAACTCCCCAGCGGCCATGTCGTTGTATTCATATACGTCGTATAGCGCGTTCAGTTGTGCATTCAACTGATCTGGTAGCGATGCCTGTTTTAATACTTTATGTTTAACCGCGATATTCTTCATAACGAGACCTTAATGTTGCGAAAGCGATGAGGCTGACGATTTTGTCGCCATTATTTTGGATGGGCGACCGACATAGATACCGACGATACCGCCGATAACCAGTGCCGTAGCAATGATCAATAAGCCATAATGGAAACTGCCGGTGACATCCTTTATTCTGCCCAGCAATGGCGGCAATCCCAGACCGGCAAAGTTGGCAATAGCATTAATGAAGGCGATAGAAGCCGCCGCAGCGACACCCGCTAATTTTTCGGTCGTTACCGCCCAGAATATTGGGGTCAACGCGAAATTAAAACCAACGGTCAATACCAGCATAATATAGGCAATAAAGAGGTTACTGGTGTATATCGACGCGGCCAACAGTAAGCCGGAAATAATCAACGGCACCCCCAGATGCAGCGAGCGCTCTTTGGTCAGATCCGAGTGACGTCCATTTACGTACATAAAGAGAGCTGCAAAGGCAAAAGGAATAGCCGACAAAACGCTAATAACGAAATTGCTCTGTTCGGTAGCGACACTTTTAATAATTAACGGCAGGAAGAGTGTAATACCAATTGAGCAAAATGCTTGCAAGAACCACACCAGACTCAATAGCAATACCACTTTATTCTTGAGTGCACTGGTCCATGAATGATGTTTCCCAACGACTGCGGCACCATTATCTTGTTGTAACGTGGCGTTTAGCCATTTTTTCTCGTCTGCACTCAGCCAGGTGGCATGGTTTGGCGTATCCGGCAGACGTAACAGTACCAGGCAGCCGAGAATGATGGCTGGGATACCTTCCATCGCAAACAGCCAACGCCAGCCCGCGATATCAGCAATACCGTGCATATTGAGAATACTTCCGGAAATCGGTAATCCAATCACTGACGCCAGCACCGATCCCATATAGAAGAATGACATAGCACGGGCACGGTTACTCTTGGGAAACCAGCAGGAGATATAGTAGATAATCCCCGGCGTAAACCCGGCTTCGGCCATGCCCAACAAAAAGCGCATCACGTACAGTTGTGTCGGCGTTTGGACCAATGACATCCCAGCGCTAACAATCCCCCAAGTAATCATGATGCGCGCAATCCAGATGCGAGCACCAACCCGAGTCATAATGACGTTACTCGGTATTTCAAAAATGATGTAGGAGATATAAAACATACCTACACCCAGGCCATACATACTGGCAGACAAGCCCAAATCGGCATTCATTTGCAGTGCCGCAACGGATATATTGGTTTTATCCAGATTGGCAACAAAGTAGCAAATAATAATAAACGGTATTATTTTTGCGTTTAATTTCTTTAGTGTTGTAGAGCACAGATCGATGTTCATTAATATCACCTTAATGAGTGTACCCCTGGTGTCAGGGCATAAGATGGCCATTCCACGTAATGTGGATTCAAAACAAATATTTATATATCGATATTTTTATTAATTACTTTATTGATATAGTTTTACTGTATATCCCTATTATTTAAAAATATATAGGATAGGTTACCATTCGGCTACAGCACCATCTTCATAACGCCAAATTGGATTACGCCAATCAGGTGCATTCTTACTGCGCTCAATGACCAGCTCTTCATTAATTTCAACGCCCAGTCCTGGTTTATTTAACGGATAGAAATAACCATCGGTCATGGTAAAATCTTCTTTATTAATGACATAATCCAATAATTCAGCCCCCTTATTATAATGGATCCCCATACTCTGCTCTTGGAATACCGCATTACGCGCCACAAAATCCAGATGTAGGCAAGAAGCCAGTGCGATCGGCCCTAATGGGCAATGCGGTGCCAGCGAAATATCGTAAGACTCCGCCATCGCCGCTATTTTGAAGCATTCCGTGATTCCACCCGCGTGCGACAAATCCGGCTGGATGATGGCTAAACCACCGTCGGCTAATACGCGTTTGAAGTCAAAGCGCGAAAACATGCGTTCACCGGCAGCAATGGGAATATGCGTTTGTGCGGCCAGACGAGGATAATATTCGGCCTGCTCGGCCAGTACCGGTTCTTCAATAAATAGCGGGCGGTAAGGTTCAAGCTCTTTGATCAGGATCTTCGCCATAGGTGCATTGACGCGGCCATGGAAGTCGAGCCCAAACTCAATGCTGTTACCGAATGCTTCACGTATTTGCGCCACGACAGCAACGGCGTCGTCAACTTTACGTGAGTTGTCTATCAAGCCCATCTCTTCGCAACCATTGAGTTTAAAGGTATCAAAACCAATGCCTTTCAACTTTTTAATACCTTCAATCACATCCGCTGGGCGGTCGCCGCCAACCCAACTGTAGGCTTTAATTTTATCGCGAACCAGGCCACCGAGCAGTTGATAGACAGGAACGCCCAGGGCTTTGCCCTTAATGTCCCACAGTGCCTGATCGATGCCGGAAATCGCGCTCATCAGAATCGGGCCACCGCGATAAAATCCACCGCGATAAAGCGTCTGCCAAATGTCATTGATTCGCGCCGGATCCTGCCCGATCACATATTCAGACAGCTCATGCACAGCGGCCTCAACACTGCGGGCACGGCCTTCAACAACCGGCTCTCCCCAACCGACAATACCTTCATCCGTTTCTATCTTCAGGAATATCCAGCGCGGCGGCAGCCGGTATGTGGTTAGTTTAGTCACTTTCATCGGGTCGATTCCTTATAGGCTTTAACAAAGGCTTTGGCTTGCTGTATCGTACGTTCAACCGACTGCCCGGCGCGGTAGAGATCACTGCCCAAGCCTGCACCGACACAACCGGCATTAAGATAGATATGTAAATTTTCAGGAGTGATACCCCCCACCGCAAAAACCGGAACTTCTGGCGGTAACACAGCTTTCAACGCTTTGATGTAATCCGGCCCAAATGAGTTGGAAGGAAAGATTTTCAGCGCCTGAGCGCCCGCATCCAGCGCATTGAAGGCTTCCGTCGCGGTCGCACAGCCAGGGCAAACGGTCATGCCATACCCAACCGCTCGGCGAATCACTTCCGGCTGAATATTGGGGGTGACCACCAGACGGCTGCCCATCGCATGCAGTTCATCAACTTGCGCAGGTTGCAAAACTGTACCAGCACCAATCAGCGCGCGATGCCCAAACTCTTTCACCGTGTCACTGATGCTGCGCTGCCAGTCAGGAGAGTTGAGTGGGATCTCCACTGCATCAAAACCAGCCTCCAACAATGCTGCCACATGCGCCTGAACATCTTGTGGCGTGATGCCGCGCAAAATAGCGATCAATGGAAGATCAGTAGTCCAACTCATTGATAATACTCCTCATACCAGTCTGGAAAGCGCGGTTGCCTTCCAGCGTTTGCCAGGTTAGTCCGGCAAACTTCAATGCTTGCTGATAACGCACGGTCAATTTCGGACTACCAATTAAGGTTATTGGCTTATCGCCAGTGGCGCAGTACTGCCGCTGCATTTGTGCCACTTCATTGCCGATCAACAGCCCTGATAACCATTCACTGACAGCGCTTTTATCTAATTGCCCCAATACATGCGCCGCACGGGTCTCAAAAAGACTGCGAATAATGTTGGTTTCTTTGAAACCACTCTCCAGCCCTTGCTGGAATACCGCCGGATTTGCCTGTTGCTCAGTAAGCCCGATACCAATAAGCGAATGGTGCATCAGCAAATGGTGGAGTTCGCCCGTCATGACGGTGCGGAAATCAACAATCTCGCTGCCATCCATCTGTACCCATTTACTGTGCGTACCCGGCATCAAATACAGTGAAGCTGGACATTCTGTATAAGCACCGATTAACTGTGTTTCTTCACCGCGAATGACATTGCAATTACCTTCGTTGACCACACTCAGACCTGGAATAATCCACGCGTTGAACGGTGTGGCCTGCTCAACCCGCGTTAACTGTTTGGACAAATCAGTCAGCCGCGTCGGGCAAGGCAGATACGGCACCGTCATCCATCCTGCGTTGCTGCCAACCATTCCTGCCATCAGAACCGGTACCTGATGAGCTTGCCATGGCAAAAGTGTGTCGCGGAAAACCTGTTCGGGTGTGCGACCATTGAGCCGGGTAACACCCGCTTCTGACTCCAGGTAATTGGTACATTCACCGTTCAGGTAGAGCCAGGCGCGCAAGTTGGTCGAGCCCCAGTCAATGGCGATATAACTTTCTCTCATGTAATATCCTTCAGCCTTTTGGTCGAGCTGGCGATCATCGTCAATGCCGCCTGTTCTGCTGCATCTGCGTTCTGATGCCGTATCGCATCGTACAGATCCTGATGCTCCTGCAATGTGCGCGGCATATTGGCTTTATCGGCCATATAGGTCCGTTCAAATACGGCACGCTGCAAGGAACTTATCGCCACACTTAGTTGTTGCAGCACCGGGTTATGCACCGATGCCAGTACCGCTTCGTGAAAACGGATGTCAGCCTCATTGAACGCGTCACGATTTTGGTGATAGGCGATCATATCGTTAAGCGCCTTTTCAATAACCGCCAATTCGCTGGAGGTCGCCCTTTCCGCAGCCCAACGGGCAACGACCGGTTCAACCAGATTACGCACCTCGCTCATCGCCGAGATCAGCCGGGGATCGTAATCATTCGCCAATGACCACTGCAAAACATCCGTATCCAGATAATTCCACTGATTGCGTAAAGCCACAAAGGCACCGCGATAACGTTTTATCTCCACCAACCGCTTCGACATCAACGAGCGCAGCACTTCACGAATGATGTTCCGTGACGTCTGGAACTCCTCACACAGCTCGGTTTCCGCTGGCAATGCAGACCCAGGGGCATATTTACCACTAACGATTTGCTGCCCTATCTCGAGAATAATGCGATCGGTTTTACTCAACTCTTGGCTACTCATAAGTGCTCCACGAAAGACAAAAAGGAAAAGTTGCCAAGTATTTTAACTGTATCGAGCCTTTGCGTCGCAAGATCACCGCACAATTTACAACTATTGTTCTTAACCTTCGACTGGATTGTAGTACCAAATATAAACATCGTACTGCAATGCGGATCACAAAACGGTCAATACCTTGCAATTTTGCTGAAAAGTTGGGATTTGCGCGAAGAACGTTTAAAGGTTTTGACACACATTGATGAGCAAAAAAGAAATTCATCGAAGTGATATATGTGGGGGCTAAGGGGACAAAGCCATGCGTAGGGAGGCGTTACATCTCTTGAGAGTTAACTGACAAACATCACAAAAATCCACGCAGTTGCGTGGATTTTTGTTTTTACCATGTTTCAATTTATCTCGTAGAAGCGCAGCAGAAATGTTTAGCTATCTGTCGTCTCAACGCAATGCTTGAAGAATATCGTATGCTGCTTGTACGCGGACTGGATTAGGGTAATTCTTGTTCGCTAACATCACTATGCCAACTTTCTCCTCTGGGATGAATACAATATAAGCGCCAAAGCCATTGGTTGCACCGGTCTTATGAACCCAGGACGCTCGCACAGCAGGTTGCGCAGGTACCAATGCCTCAACCTTACGTGGTTTTAACGCAATATCATTGCCACTATCGGCAATCACCCTCTGTGGATTGATAGGCCAGTTATACATTTCCCATCCCAAGCCCTGGAACATATCCCCCGCTTGGAAATAACGTGATTGAGATGCGATGATCGCTGCTTTTAGCTTATCGTTACCGGCAGGTAAGCTTTCTGGGTCCATATTGGCCTGCATAAATCTCACCATATCTTGCGAGGTGGATTTCACTCCATAGGCTTCCTCACCCAACATGCCCAAGGTAACGCGCACTGGCTGACCATCTTTATATCCCCACGCATAATTTGACTGCATGGATTCGGGGATGGTGATAAAGGTATGATCCAGTTTTAAAGGCTGGAACACATATTCCTTTATATAGTTTTCAAATGTTAACTGACTTCTTTTCACCGCCAGCGCACCAAATAGTCCAATGCTAGCATTAGAATAATTGCGCATCACTCCAGGTGCACACTGTGGCTGCCATTGTTGATAATATTGCCACAATGATTTTTGGTCGGTCACCGAATCGGGGAGTTGCAGAGGAAGTCCACCCGCAGTGTACGTCGCCAGATGCAACATTTTCACATCTTTCCACTGGCTGCCCGTTAGCTCAGGAGCATACTCCGTCACGGGATCATTAAGGTTCATAATACCGGTTTGCATGGCATATTCTCCGGCGACGCCGGTAAAGGTCTTACTCACTGAACCGAGTTCAAACAGTGTATTTTCGGTTACCGGACGACCTGTTTTTATATCCGCCATACCATAGTTAAAGAATTGCGGCTTTCCGTCATAAAATATTGCGACGGCCATACCGGGAATACCTTGTTTTTCGAGTAACGGCGTAAGAGTTTTATTGACGATAGTCGCAACCTGCTGCTCCGTAAGTTTGGTTTGTGCCAAACTATAAAGTGGGAAAGTTGCGATGGCGGTAAAGATCAAGGTATTGATTATAGACTTTTTCATCATTAGTAAATCTTCCATAGACTGATAAATGGCATGCAGTGTGGCTCCTTTTGCGTGAAGGATTCTGCAATGATTGACTATGGATAACAATCGATTATATTTAGCACTTGATAATAGAAAATCTAACAAGTAAATCTATGGTTCGCAGCTATATTCCTTTAAATTCACTTCGCGCCTTCGAGGCTGCGGCCAGACAGTTAAGTTTTACTAAGGCTGCTATCGAATTAAATGTCACCCATGCAGCAATAAGTCAGCAGGTCAAAGCGCTGGAACAACGTCTCAACTGTCGCCTCTTTATTCGTATTTCACGCGGATTAGTGCTCACAACCGAAGGGGAGAATCTGCTCCCCATCCTGAACGATTCTTTTGATCGTATCGCGGATACGCTAGACCGTTTCTCCGCTGGAATAATGCGTGAAAAAGTCAGGGTGGGTGTTGTCGGGACCTTTGCAACCGGCTATTTATTGTCACGACTGAGGGATTTTCAACAACATTCCCCACATGTGGATATTCTACTCTCAACACATAACAATCGTGTCGATGTTGTGGCTGAAGGGCTGGATTATGCCATTCGTTACGGCAATGGAGCCTGGCATGGTACGGAGTCACAATTTTTATGTGATGCTCCACTTGCCCCACTGTGCGCCCCCTCACTAGCAAAAAATTTACGCCACCCTACTGACCTTCAAAAGTTTATGCTGCTCCGTTCTTATCGTCGCGATGAGTGGTCGGCTTGGTTTGCTGCTGCGGGAGGGTCTGTACCTTCACCTTCCCAGCAAATAATGATGTTCGACTCGTCAGTCAGTATGCTGGAAGCGGCGCAGGCGGAAATAGGTATCGCACTGGCTCCACCTGCCATGTTTATGCATCTATTGCGCAGTGAACGCATAATCCAACCTTTTAGCACGACAGTCAGTCTCGGGGGATATTGGTTAACTCGCCTACAGTCTCGTACTGAGACACCGGCTATGCGGGATTTTGCTCTGTGGTTATTATCTGAAATGAAGTCTGAGGGAGAATAGCGCTGTATCGACTGCTAATAACACTGTTTGAACGACAAAAATCCGCGAAGTGCCTATCAAGAAACGGTGGCCTATTGGAAAATACCAAAGGCCACCAGCAAGTAAATTAATCGGTAATGCTTTGCTTTTTCTCTCGAATGTCTTGTTCAATTCCATCACGAACATCTTGCGGAATTTTCAGGGCGTCGCCCAGCGCGGCAAGATAGCTACGCTCCATAAAATGGTCCACATCAATGACGGCGCAACTCAGGAAGTAGAGTTCCAACGCTTCCTCTTCATTTTGAATATCACGCGCCAGTAATTGGGGATCCAATGGCTGATCAATTGCCTGTTGCACCAGACGTTCACCCTGCTCACTTATACCAGCCTCGCGCATATTCTGCTCAATAATACCGCGTTCTTTCGCATCAATATGCCCATCACTTTTGGCCGCAAACACCAGTGCCATGACCAACCGCTGCACACGCTGATCTATCGGGGCAACTTGTTGACCATACTGTGGTTCATCCTGATGATTCTGACGAATTCTGTCTTTATATTTATTCCATAACACGGTTCCCAGTACCGCGCCACCGCCGGCTAATAACGCACTGCTGCCATATTTGCTCAGTAGTTTACGTGAGGATTTACTGCCAACAAGTAAGCCGGCAAGGCCACCCAATGCGCCAGGCACTAACATATTACTCAGGCCAGAAGCCCCGTCACCGTTCTTCTTCGTTGTCTGCCCGAGCATTGACTGTAATTGTTGCATCAAGTTATTCATAAGCTTCACCAATAAAATGGAGTAAACCACCTGAGAATAAAGCAACAAATGTCAAGATGTGTATGAGGATGTAAAAAAGCCTATCTCCCCATATTGAAAATGCTTTTAAAATGCCTCTCCAATTTGAAAAAGACAAATAAAACACTAAAAGCCCATGCTATTGCGTGGGCTTTTGTTGTTATCACCTCAGCAATAATGTCGTGGTGCGCAGTAAGAAATGAGAACATAAATAACAAACATCCGCTCACACTATATTACGCCCACTTTGAGGGTTACCCCTCCAATTAAGGAGGGGCTAGATTTACAGACCTTTTGATTTCAACAACTCAATCTGATTTACAAACAATTGAACTGGGTCAATGTCCTTGCTAACCATACCCGCGGTCTGATTAATCGCATCCACATGGTCTAACTGATAATCCGAACGGATAACTTTCCCCAAGTGCATACTGTAACGTCCGACCAGACCATCATTTTGATTACGTTCTTTGGTGAACAAGAGTGATAAGGCAACCAATGAATGGTGCAGCGGATCGAGGTTGTTCAATCCTTCAGTCAGTGGGTTATAACCCAGAACGCCCCCCCATGAATAATAGTAGACTCCATTATCAAACTCTTTCCCCTCACCTCCCCAGGTTTCAGGTAACCCCTGAGGATATTTGGTATTAAACTTAGCCACATTCTCGGTCGTCAGTGCATCAATAGACTCCATAAAATCCTGCGGCAGGAATGGCTTACCACTTAGCAGAGAAACAAATACACCAAATGCAGACATGATAGTATTAACAATATGTTCCGGAAGACTACCAGGCACCAGCGCTGAGCGAACTAAATCGGCAATTTCCGACCCATGGTTAACCCCATTAACCGAGGTCACAGACGCTATAAGTTCAGGATGCGTTGCAGCAACATAACGACATGCCAAAGGCCCCTGACTATGACCAATAAGGTTAACTTTTTTCGCCCCCGTTTTTGCCATGACTTCTTTGACAAATTTAAGTAATTGCTCGCCGCGTACTTCATTACTGTTGGTGGCGGAAATTGTGGCGATAAAGACTTGTGCGCCCGCTTTTTTTAGCGGTTCTTCGACACCATAAAAATAAGGGTAAACCCCTGCGATTTTGTCGAATCCAAGTAAGCCATGAACTAATACGACTGGATATTTCAAAGTTGAATTTGTAGACATAATAAATACCTTTTAGTTGTACAAAAAAACCGGGGAATTAATCCTCGGCATGGGTTATCACCATCGCGATATTTCGCGACGGTGTAGGACTAAGGTTTCTGTTTTCTTGTGAAATAAATTAGCCAGGCAAACACCTGTGATATATGCCAGCTATCTGATTGGTGATAATGCCAATTTGCTCCAGGGGATTAAATAACCCTGCCGATGGAGTCAGCGAGTCAGGATCTAAATTTCAATAGTCCGAAAACCATTCTTGCTGATTAGTTATTGCGGATATTTCGGCCATATCACATTGAAATTATGCTGCTTGACGGCGGTAATACGTCTACACAGCAAATTACACGGTTATAACAGCGATAAGGGCGGCACTTAATCTGTCAGGCATAATTCCCGCTCTACCTCGCGACGATTCTTTAACCCTTTCCACGACTGACCATCAGCATATATCCAGCGGCGTAACTCATCGCAAGCGCCTTTGATGTCGCCAGTATTGAGCTTTTTAAGCAGCGTAGATTGGATAAAAGCATGCTGCCCGACGTTATAGGTGAACGAGTACAGAGCCGCTTTCTGGTATTGGCTTAGTGGGATTTTCACAGCTGCATCAACAATGCGTTGTACCGGCGTCAGATCTTGTTGCAATAAAGCATCGCATTCCGCATCAGAATATTTTTTACTGGGGATGATATCTTTACCGGTGTGGCCATCGCATACAGTGAGGACATTGACGACATCGTAGTAAGCCACATACTTGCGGCCCTCTAATCCATCTTCACCACCTAGTAATACACCAGCAATAGCCAGTGCTCCGAAAGCAGAAACACCCATTAACTTACTGCGAAGAGTTGGAGACATTTTATTTCTTCCGTAATTGAAATTCTTTTCGCTTATAGTGCCAATTCACAATAAAGGTTCCCGTCGTGCAGACAATACCGACTACCATGGCCCATTCGTTTAGAGATAAGGCACCAATCGTTGTTGTTAACCCGCCGAACCACAAGGATATCGCGCTGGAATATTTATCCATCTTCATTGTCTCCCCCTGCCAGTTGGCCTGGGCATATATTTGCTGCTTTTGGAAAATAGCTCGCCGCCGTGCCCCATCCAGACGCAGAGATTATTTGAGGATAATTGATGCTGGCGATGAACTATAAAAAACCACACAAATAGCGAGGCCTAATAATTTAAATTATTATGTAAAAATACCGTCTCTTTCGGTGATAATAAGCCAACAACATAGACAAAAGGAAAATTGCTCGATGAATACCGGTTTTATTCTGCTCTGTATTTATGTAGTTGGCGTTATTATTTCTACTTTCATTATTTTCCCGCTGACACGTGACCAGAGCTTAGTAGTAAGGTGCTTGTCATCACTTTTAATTGGTATAACCTGGCCCTTAAGCCTGCCCGTTGCCCTGCTGCTCTCGATGTTCTAATTAATACGCGTTAGGAGCTGAGCCCAAAAGTATCGGGCCTCATCAATGCTTGGGGTAAAATGAAAAAACCCCGCCTGAGCGAGGTTTATTTGACTGTGTGAGTGCAACTGCACAACCAACTGTTATCAGACTAATGCACTTTTTGCGGCCGCACCAACACTTTTATCATAAAAAATTAATTTTGTATTTCGGCGTCCATCTCAAGGCGAATATCCATCATAGCAAGGCAACCATCAACAAAGCCCTCAGCCATTTGTAGATTTATTCTTATTGCTCTTTCGTCTTTCTTTTGTTGCCTTGCAATAGCACGTTTGGATTGATTATAGACATAATGCCGAATGACCAATTCCCACTCATCATACCGATGACGTTTTAAACGAGAAACACATCCATCAACGGCTAATCCATCATCATCACAACATGAAGGTCGTGATGAGGTGGTGTATGGGAGTAAACCTTTAAACCCTGCGGCAATAGAGGAATAGTCAATACCTGAATTATCTTTAGCCCATACACCCCAGCGCTCAAGAACAAGTTGAATATTACGCCTTGGTTTTTTCTGCCCTGAAGGCAAGTTTTTCGATATTCGCATCATAACTCTTCTTCCTTCCGTGAAATATACTGTGTGTGCATAACGCCCCGTCCTAATTAGGGTCGATGGTGGCGCTATTAATTAAATGGGGGAGTTTATGGAAAATATGGCATTTCCAGGCCCCTGCCCATTTGGAGGTTTAATTGCACAGCGCGGCAATACATCACAGTATTTGAGGCAAGTTATAGGGGCTGCGTGCTTATCTGCCCACAAGCCGCTATGACGAATATATTTTGTTAAATAGTTGACGTAGCTGCATCTCAACTTGATTTTATAATGCAGATACTCCCTGACTTCGAGCATGGCCGGTGTCAGTATGTTATTGTCAGATTTGATAAATGATAGTTGTGTCATCTTGCCCCCTTGAGTGATGACACAACAACTGCTTAGGTTGTCAGTTGTTCAGGCCGACAGAGCTATTATTCCGTTAAACATCGGGCATTGAAATTGTATACCCGGCTATTTCTGCCAATTCGATTAATACCGGTAAGGTCGCGACAAACTGATTATCTCTTAAGTGTTCCACACTCACTATCTCACCATGTTCGCAACGGAGTAAAACTGTACCATCCGAAGGCAGAAGCTTAATCAAGTTTTCTATAGGAATCATTAGGTAACATCCTTATATTATTAACCCCCTACAGGGGACCCGATTAAACTCGATTTCCCTTCTAACTAAATTAATTAAAACCACATATTAGAAATAGCTGACATAACCCCATGAAAGAGGAAATATCAGCTGCTCTCATTTTATTAAGTGTCTTTTTCCCAAGGGCATAGCTCGGTTAACGCGGTTTCCAGCGTGGAGATATCGTCAGAGCTGAGCAATGGGATCAGCTTTTCAATTTCATCATCTGGTCGTTTATAAATCCGTAGATTTACGATCCTCGTAATGACATCTTCAGAGAAACGGTATTTTATGACCCGAGCCGGGTTGCCACCGACGACGGCATACGCAGGAATATCTTTTGTGACAATACTCCCCGCAGCAATAACAGCGCCCTCTCCGACCGTAATACCAGGCATAACCATACAGCGCATTCCAAGCCAGCAGCCATCATTCAGTACGGTATTTCCTCTGGGCTGATAAGATTTTTTCACCATACTCATAAAGGGATAAAGGCTAATAAAATCAATGGAGTGATTATGATTCCCGCCCATTAATATTACAGCTTCCGCACCAATACAGACATAATCACCAATAATAAGTTGGTCAATATGCCCAAGCGGCTCCCATTGCTGGCTAACGTTGTCGCCGTGGAGATAACGAACAACCGAGAGTTCAAACCCATCATCCCAACAGTCACTGTAGTAACTATGTTGGCCTCTGATCAAAATATTCGGGTTCTTGACGGAAAGATGCAGATACTCGACTTGTGACCAGTGTTTATTTTTCATGACTTTTTCCTTTTCGATAAAAGAAAGCCACGGAACGTGTTGATTTCGTGGCAGTGATTATACGTTCAGATAACCACTGCTTTTAGCTATTCGAGGATGGAACATCAGCGGACAACGGAAATAATTTATATTCATAAAAACCACCTTTTAGCTTATTTTAAGTAGATTTTCTCATATGTTCAATTGTGATTTTTTATAACTAACCTTTTAACACTAGAGTTGCCTACCGCTACGTAATGGGTATTTTTGATCCCAGCCCAGTTTGGGCTGAAGATGGGCATTTTTGTCTGGGTAGCTTCAACCTCCACGTTAAACAGCAACCAGATTAAATCATAGGGTTATATCAAAGTACAACTAAAGAGTTATTTATATAATTAAACCTTTGGTTTATAATCTTGATATGAAAGAAGAAAAAAGCTCACTGGAACCGCCTATTGCGGCTCGACTTTATCACTTAATGAATAAAACCGGCGTGAATAAGTCGGGGCTTGCTCGTATCTGCGGAATAACTCCTCAAGCCGCTGGCCGCTGGTTCACGAAAGGAAAGATAAGCAAAGATTCGGCATTAAAATTATCTGAAGCCTTTGGTGTTTCCCTTTCCTGGTTGCTAAGTGATGAAACGGATAACCCAGAGCTCCCCACCGTCTCAGAAGTCGTTTTAAGTGAAAGACAAAGGGAATTGCTGAATTTGTTTGACCGACTACCTGAAAGTGATAAAGACAATTATATTGAAGCACTTAGGACCAAAGTTGAGAACTACGACAAGTTATTCAATGAGCTATTGAAATCCAGAAATATCAAAGAATTATCCTTAAAGTAGAAACAATAGACAAAATAAATCACCAATGAAACCAGCTCTTGCTGGTTTTTTCGTCTAAATTTCAAAATATTAACCCTATGATTGATAATGAAGTAAAACTAATGATTGATATCAATATAACCCTATGATTTAATCCACTCATCAACGGCACAGCAGCCGCTTAGGTGAGCAAGTTCTGACAATCTGAAAGCAGATAAATCGTGAGTAAAGCATAATTTTTGGAATAAGAATGGAATATAAAAAGATAGACTAAATAACAACTCCATCAATATAATCAACCCACTCATACACCAATTTATATAAGGAGGATTGCCATGTTGACCCGTGAAATGTTTTTAGTTTCGCTCGTCCTTAGCGATCGTCATTGCTCAAGCATTACTGGTATCGTGCTGCGATAACCTGCTTGAGCGAAGCTAACTAAACAATCTGAGAACTTCCCTCCGGCTTACCGGTTATCGTCAGTAATTTTTGACGATAGGCATTTTTATGCCTGAAATCTGGATAAGCATCATGAGTACATTACTTTCTGCGCAATCTGTCAGCTACGACAACACCTTCGGTCCGTTACTGGCTGAGATTTCTTTTAGCCTGAAAAAAGGCGACCGCATCGGCCTGATTGGGCATAACGGCTGTGGCAAAAGTACCCTTCTGAATATCCTCAGCGGTGCACTATCTATGACCTCTGGCACCATCACAACAGCAAATCAATGCTTGATGGCCACGGTAGAACAGCATCTGCCCTGCGCATTAAACGAAGCTACGTTGATAGATGCGGTGCTCAATCATCTGCCGGGCAGCCTGCACCAACCGGAACGCTGGCAAGCCGAAGTCCTACTCGCCACACTGGGTTTTGAGGAAAACGTATGGTCACTGACTGCCGCAACTCTGAGCGGCGGGCAACATACGCGCCTGCTGCTAGCGCGAGCTTTGATCCGCCAGCCGGATTTACTGCTGCTGGATGAGCCCAGTAACCACCTGGATTTACCAACTCTGCTATGGCTTGAACAGTTTCTACAAAATTGGGGAGGCAGCTTTGTACTGGTATCGCACGACCGCAGCCTGCTCGACCGCGTGACCAACTGCACCTGGATCTTGCGCGATAAAACCCTGCAATTTATTCGTCTACCCTGCTCACAAGCCAGGCTGGCGTTAGAAGAAAAGGATAGCGCCGATGCTCATCGCCATCATGCAGAACAAAAGGAGATCGACCGAGTAGCGAAAAGTGCCAAACGGTTGGCTATCTGGGGCAGCGTGTATGACAACGAAAAGCTGGCTCGTAAAGCCAAGCAGATGGAGAAACAAGTTGATCGAATGAAGGAAGATCAAACTCTATTAACGGCCGGCAATCAATGGCAATTGCGGCTCAATGGTGAAGCATTGCCTGCTGATCGTGTGCTGGCACTATCTGATTTGCAGGTGCGTCCTGCGCCGGATGCACCTGTTTTATTCGAACTGGATGAAGTTAGAGTAAAAAGTGGCGATCGCATCGCGCTAGTTGGCCGCAATGGCTGCGGTAAGTCATCGTTATTACATAGCTTATGGCAGGAATTTAACCAGCCAGAAACCTCCGATGCGGGTATAGTTTTTCATCCAAAAGTCCGTATGGGATATTACGATCAAAGCCTACATCAATTACACGATGACGATTCAATCAGCGACGCGCTGACGTCTTTTGCACCATTGACGGAAGACCAGCGAAAAATGGCGCTGATTGGTGCGGGCTTCCCTTACCTGCGGCATCAACAAAAGGTAAGTACCCTAAGCGGTGGTGAACGTTCACGGCTGCTGTTTATCGGCTTAACACTGGCAAACTATTCGTTACTGCTACTGGATGAGCCGACCAACCACCTCGATATAGAAGGTAAAGAGGAACTGGCGGAAACACTAAAAACGTTCAAAGGTGCAGTATTATTGGTGTCACATGACCGCATGCTAATTGAGCAAAGTTGTAATCGCTTCTGGTTGATCCACCAACAACGGCTCGAAGAGTGGCACGACCTGGCTCCGGTTTACAACATTCTGGCCGATAAACCAGTAATAGCGCCGAGTTCAAGTTCAGCCATTGCTACAGCTGCTATTACCACCCTCATGAAAAGTGAGGAAGATTATTTGCTGACAGCCTTGCTGGATCTGGAGGCCAAACTGGCCGAGGATTTGGCGCGGAAACCTAAACACCAAAAAATCACATTACAACGTGAGTGGCAGCAACAAATCGACGAGCTTAATAGTCTGCTAGGTTTAAGAGAGTGAGGACTAACGGATTCAAAAGTTTTTAACTCAAATATCCGCTGGGTGTATGACCAATAAGCCTCATCAGTTTCTGATGGGGCTTATTCCATGCTTTCAGGTTGCTGGCTCCCACAAAAATCAGTACCAGTAAACATAAATCGCCAACTAGACAGTATAACTCTCGCCATAATTTCAAACTATTTTCAGAGCCTCGCTCGCTATAATCCTAGGGTATTACCTGTGACAACATTCACCGTTATCTATCTGGATTCCCATAGAAATGAGTGGGTAAAAATTTCGCCGGTTGAACCTGGCTAAAATAATCAATGTAGAAACCATGGCCGGACATCGATTATTTATTTTTTTATCAGAGATAAGAAAAATATTTACTCCACGAAAAGGCTAAATACAGAGCTTTCTTGTAGAAAATCTATTGAGCAATAGATATACAGTGGTACTGCTTTAGTTAACACCATAAGGAAATGGATATGAGTCTTAGCTTGCCTGGCAATGATTTGTATTACCTGCCACGTGATAATCTTCCCCCCGAAGAGTATGAGCGCATAATAAGCGCGTACGCTGCATGGTCACGTATCTGCCGTGAATATCAATTGGATGACCGCAATAATAATGGTCATTACATTATTAATATGCGTGAAAACAGGGCAGCCTCGCATTCGAGGCCATCTCGTGAGGCTCGGGAAAAAGACAAACTGAAAAAATGGTATTTTCCGGCGATATTGTCATGCTTAGCGACATTCATGGCCCTGCCAAGCTATTTTATATTGGTGAAAACGGTAAGCTTATTTGCACCGATCCACTTAGTTTTCATTTTGATGGTGCGAAAAAGATTATCGCTGAATTTAATAGCTCGGTGAGTAGAAAGGATTATAGTCACTCTGAAGGAAAACCACGACCAACACAGGTTCAGCGTTTGGTACGTGCTTCTGTACCTGATTTGCCAGCACAGCAAGCCTTCCGTACTATTAACACCAAGGCTGCGGAGCGACTGCTGGCTGCCGGAGGCGTTTACAACGGAAATGTTGAAGGTTATACGAAAACAGCCCAAGATTTAGGCGGTTAAGCAAGCTAAAGCAAAAGTGTTAGCTGACGGTACTAGAGAAACGTTCCCTAATGGAAATATGGCGGATGCTCATGCCGAAATAGGTGCTCTTCAACAAGCACATGAAGCTGGGGTCTCGAAGGGAGCCGATATAAACATGGTTGTGAGCGGTAAAGATGTCTGTGGTTACTGTAGAGGCGATATTGCTGCAGCCGCAAATGCCGCTGAAGTAAACTCGCTCACTATACATGCTGTCGATAAATATGGTGACCCAGTAAAATACACATGGGAAACAGGAATGAGATCTATCAAGGTGGCTAAATGAATAAAGATATGGTGTTAGGCGGTTATTTCTTTAGCCCTTCTGGTGATAGGGAACAGTTAAAACCTTTAAAGAACCCTTCTGAGGATGACTTACTCCAAGTCCTTGAACTTTTCCGTGATAACGTTGGTGTGTTGGGTATGAAAAATAACGCTTGTGACGATATCGATCCTGAAGAGTTATCTTTATACACTGAATCTGGACGCTATATGTTGTTGCTAGGTGAAAATGATTGTGATGGTGAATATAACGTCAGGACGTTGCACAACCTAAACTCACCAGGTGGCTTGCAGCTTATGCACGGTGAACCTTATGGAGCATCAACTATAGTTGATGATTTTGATCCGGTGATCACTGCTTTTCGAGAGTATCTAGCTACTGGTAATGTATCGACAGACCTCCTTTATTAATATTGCTTAAGTCATCAAAATGGCGATCCAACCCAGCACCATTGCTAGGTTTTTGTGCTTGATCCCGACATCGTAATTACTCCAATAACGCGTCAAAACTCATGCTTTATTAACGCGTCAAGGATATCCGAATTGGTAGTTTTGAGATTTATTAACGCCAATAAATTTGATGAAAACATCATGCTGCAGATGATTATATTTTTTGAGATAACTTAGATAATTAATTGACAAGCCATATAACCTTATATTTAACAAAGTATTATTTATTCAAATTATGGGGATATAACAACATTCATAAGAAAACCGCATTATTAGACAAGAGATAAAAAACATTGACACCCTCATGAAATATCCGTTGACCAATCAGCTCTGTCTTTAGAGCTACCATGGTTTTTATAACACCGAAACTTTCCCCTACGGCGTGGAGTTCTGTATTCATTCCCTCTTCGGGAAAATTCTCAATTAAGATATCCTCGCCACTTTTATTTTGAAATCTCTCGCTCATAAAATATTCATATCAATAGCATTCCCTTCGGCATGTCTGATTCTTAATGATGGCGCTACGTTAAGCCCTCTCATACCGTACACTTTTACCATATTCTGTGTAGCTTTAATGCTTTTCGCAGTGTCCATACTGCCATCGATCTTTTAATGCGCCCATTGGATGCAAACACCCGTTTCAACCCGTACATATTCAGGCTTGGCAAGGTTTTTTGATATTTTACAAGACCAATGCATCAAATAAACCCTCTCTGGGGGATTAATGTTGCAAATATAATTACTGCCGCGCAAATCTTATTAATTTAGATATAAAATTATCAATGCTTATTTTAAATGACGGACTTAATAATGAATTCCCTTTATAAGTATTATTATCTATATACCAATGATAATACTCAACGTCATTGAACCATCTATTTTAACATTCTCTGTAATGGGGCCTTTCATATCAGCAACACTGCCAAGTCTCGGCATGACTTCAATATCAGCACTGAATACTTTTCCTGGTGCTTTTGTTGCATTAGCATGGACCCAGCTCAGCCCATTCAGTGGCCCAATGCTTAATGATAAAATAGCCGCAGCGGCTTCTTCCTGTTTACGGAAATATTTTGCAGTACCATCAACCTTTGCATTTGAAAAATAAACGCCGTAATCACCTATTTTTCCGGCGCCATTAACAAAACCTAATCCATAGCGACCTCCGGACGTGCTACTGCCAGCACGGTTATCGCTACCGGTCACGCTAACGTAGGTTTCAGCATCACAAATTACTGACCAGTTTTTGGTTATTGAAGGCAATACGGTGAGTGCCGAAGGTTTAACAGTATGCCCTGCAATTTCACCGACGTTATAGACTCCGCCGTCTGGAGCCATGATAATACAACCAGGGGGGCTCACCTGACCTTTGACTGTTAATTCTGCTGTTGGTGCTTTTGCGTTTGCTGCATTGAAGCCAAAAATCTAATAAGACAGTGCTGTTAGTGCTATCAGTTGCTTTTTCATGTTTATAGTCTGAGGTTATTCTAATTATATTAGAAAATGTCAACACAATTGAGGTTATCAAAGTGATAATTTTATCAAAATTTGATATTGATCAACATTTTTCCTTATTGAGGTGATTAAACAATAAACAAAAAGGGGCGTATATCAGAATGGAAGCTGACTTATTGTAAGATATTTCTTATGCGAGATAATTTATTGTTATTTTTACAACAATAAATACGGCTCTGTTGCAGTAATCCGTCGTCAGGCAATATGTTATTTTTTACGATGTTTTCTGCGTATACCACTGAAAATACAGCACTGTTCATTGATATGGTCGCGCAATGTATTTGGCTTGAACCTACACAATTTGGAGGAGATGATGGCAGAGTACGGTATTATCATTGACCATTCCCCGCTTTACCATTGAGTCACGGAGTGCCCCTGCGTCCATAGCCATTTACGTTCAAAATATAGATTGACTCTTTTCACTGTCCGGCGCAGCAGTTAGCTTTTCATGGCCATCAACCTGTCGATATGTTCACATTTCTGGTGGTAATACATAGATAAAGAACGTTGCATTAGATTAGTTAGGCGTCATTTTGCAAACGATGAAGCCGCTAAGTACTTCTTTCAAAATTTCATGAGATCAGAAGTTTAGCCGGACGATTGTATGAAAAGGAAAAAGGTAAGGAATTTGCGATGAAACTACTGGGGCATAAATCGGAGAAGATGACGAACAAGTATCTTGATACGAGAGGGAAAGAATACGTGATGCTATAAAAGACCGAATATCAGATTTCGATAAAATTTCGATAAACAACAAAATTCACCTTTAAAATCAATTAGTTAAAAAGATACCGAATACGATTCCTCTTTTAGATTTAAAAGAATTTTTCTTTTTAAAATCAAATAATTAAATCGATATCACCTCAAAAAACACCTTCCATTACCTTACTTCCCTAGCCTTTAAATTCATATAGTTAACTGCTAATTCGGAACCATTCGTAAAAATTTCGATACGTTGAATGCGTTCGTGTTGTGTTCTGTAGCAAGATACGATTAAGTCTGACTGCCAGCTATGAGCGAGAAGCGGATATAACCGCCTCAAGATAAAGGCTTTCGGTTATATATGCATGAGATTTTAATTAGGTATTTTTTACGGCGTCGGCTACTTTTTCAGCGATTTCTCTTACAGTAAACATTGCAGAATTTAGGGCTACTTTATCAACCAAAGACGGACTTAACTTCATAATTTCATCTTTAGTAATATTGTGCCATATAGGCAAGATAACTTTATCGCCTTCCATTTCTCTAACTACTAATCCGTTAAGCTCATATTGTGTCCAGTTTTTCTCAAAAAACGCCTTAGAAAGAATAATTAAACCATATTTTGATTCAGCTAAACCTTTATCGATTGAACGGCGCAAACTATCACCAATTCGCAATGTATATTCGTCATACCACACTGATAAACCAAGTTCGATCAATTCATCCGCGAGTGGTTTAACAAAATCAGCCTTATCTTCAGAGGCATGAGAAATGAAGAGATCTGTACCTGTTTGTTTCGATTTTTTTTCTGATGGGAACTTAATTTCTACATTTTTTAATTGGGACAAAATACTCTCCTGCTTATCCATTTCTTCATTAATAGCTCGATTTAAAGCTAATCGTGCTTTTTCTTAGCTTGTCCACCGAATTTGATATGTTGACGTTGATTTATTTTACGAGTTTTCTGTTCTTTTTTAGCTTTTAGCTGTCTGCGAGCTTTTAAAACCTGCTTTTCTTTACTCCAGAGTTGTTGTCTCAGCTTGTGAATATCGTCAACAGATGGATTTGCGTTCTTTAATTTATGAACCATCAAATCAAAGTCTATTTCTTTATTTAACAACTCTCTCTGACATCTTTCGATTTCGGCATCTAAAGTACCAATCCCTTTATACTTTGGATGCTTCATGCAACTCTCCTTATATATGACAGTTATTATACAGATATGTATGTAGAACATGTCCGCACAGAATATTCTTTTCTATTTGATAAATACCTAATGCATCACCAACCAATTCCAGCACAACCTAGCCTAAATTTAGGCTTTAGGGATTGCTTTCAGTGGGCTTGAGGCCTTCTCAGATAGCACCTTGATAAAATTGATATCTATCCACTGTCACTTAACAGTTAGCCCCGCCTAATAAGATCATCAATATGGTTAATGAAATCAAGCATTATGTTCACGGTCCTTCAAAAACATTCGTCACACTGTGACCTGCTCCCCGTTGTTTAATACACTGCTATGCTCGCAATGCCCGCTCCAAGTACTAAGCCGACTGTCAGACCTAGCAAAGGTGTTTGATTAAGTATGAGTCGCTACAGATTATTGGTCTCAATTTTAAGTCACCGACCAAGAATACAATGAATAGACCGAGCGATTAAACTCAGAGCTTCTTGATAGCGCTTCGCTGCTGCAAGCTAGATGGCTAGCTTAACTCTTTTCTTCCTCCTCACCGAAAAATTACATAACCATGACAGTCTATTGATCAATCGACACAACTGTTAGAATAGCGTCATTCAAACATGGATGTTTTTTGAAAAATTTAACAGCAGGCAGTCATCTTAATGTTAGCAACAACTCCAACGCAAAAAATAGCATCAAATAAATTTCGTAATGATATCAATGGACTTAGAGCATGGGCGGTCATTGCCGTTGTTCTGTACCATTTTGGTGTACCAGGGTTCTCGGGTGGGTTTGTCGGCGTTGATATCTTCTTTGTTATCTCCGGCTTTTTAATGACCCGGATCATCGTTTCTGGCATGGAGTCAGGCAATTTTTCATTCTTACAGTTTTATCTGGCCAGAGCGCGAAGAATTATTCCCATGCTTTTGGTGCTATGTTTTGCGCTATTAATTTTTGGTTGGTTCTGGCTGCCTGAACAGAATTATAAATTGCTAGCAACTCATGTGGTAAATACACTCTTTTTTATATCGAATATTAAATTTTGGCGTGAATCGGGTTATTTCGATGCGTCCTCACATGAAAAGTGGTTGTTACATACCTGGTCACTTTCTGTAGAGTGGCAGTTTTATATTATTCTGCCTATTGTCATTTTTGTGCTGTGGAAGTTCATCAATTGCGAGGCGGTTAAATTTGCCTTATTTGCACTAGGATTTCTATCACTGTGCCTTTCTATCTATGCTTCACAGCGCTGGCCATCAGCGGCGTTTTACCTTCTGCCAACCAGAATGTGGGAAATGCTGGCTGGGGGGATGGCTTGGTGGGTAACACGTAGAAAGGCCATGCCGGAGACTCTGGCGCGATATACAGAAGTTATCGGTATAGTATTTATCTCTGCGTCAATTGTGCTATTTAACTCATCAATTGTTTGGCCCGGTTCAAATGCGCTATTACCGGTAGCCGGTGCAGTGTTGGTACTGATTTCTGAGCGGCAAAAATCAATTTTCACCGCTAATATTATTGCTCAAAAGTTGGGGGCCAGTTCCTATTCTATCTATTTATGGCATTGGCCTATTGTCGTCGCATTAACTTATTTAAGTTTACTCAGTAACTATAAATGGGTGCTGCTGGCTTTAGTTGCTACCGTGATATTAGGTGAATTATCTCTTAAGTTGGTGGAAAATCCATCACGGAAAGTTTTCGCCAAATTATCCACCACCTCTAACCTGGTCTATATATCACTGTGTACACTGGTCGTTGGTGTGCTGGCACTGACAGTTAGGCACAGTACGCTCGATCGCGGCATTATGGCAGATAAAGAAACCGTTGAACTTTATGCAAAAATACAATCATTTCATGTAATGCCTAACCGAGATAATGGTTATTGTTTTTATAATGTTGACGGTGAGTCCGACCCCATCATCTCAATGGAAAAATCAGTGTGCAAGCTGGGGATTAAGTCATTGAAGCCAAAAGGTCTGCTTTTTGGTGACTCTTTTGCCGGGCATTATGAACCCTTCGTCGATGAAGTCGCGAAGAAACTCGGTATATCAGTAGATTCCGTCACCACTAACTGGTGTTTCCCAAGTTTAACGGATTCCACCAATGGCACTAAAACACGAGTGGCCTATAAGCAGTGCCTGTTAAATAGAGAATATCTAAAAGATAATATTTCAAAATATGATTTCGTTATATTTTCTGGCATCTGGTTTGATTTATATCGCAAAGGTTATCAAAATGAAATTGTTGATGTGATTAAATATGCCAAATCTAAAGGGGTGAAAGTGTATGTAATGGCATCCCCAACACAATACGATATCAATGTTTTTGCTAATTTCATCGCTGCGGGAGTCAATGATTTACCCTTTAGATTAAAAGGTAATTCCAATAAAAAAGATGATGACACCCAAAAGATGGATATTATCTTCTCGCAATTAGAACAAGATGGGTACATAAAATTCATCAAAAAAGATGACATATTTGATGAAAGTGACTCATACCATTACAACGGAATAGAGATCCCCTACTCTCTTGACGGCGCTCATATCTCAGTCGACAGTTCATTGATGGCTGCCAAGCGATTTATTGAAACTGGTGTCTATAAAAAATACTTTTCAGATACGAAGTGAATAAAGATTTTCATAAACAATATGAGTTCACTTCATTCATCATATGCCGGGCAATTAAGCCCGGCTCTACTACATACGACTATTTTTATATCGGCCATACAGGTGTGTGGTAACCATGATTCACCGCTTCAATCAAAAGCCACCGTGGTAACTCCGGTAACTCAACTTGCGGCCAGTTGGTCAGTGTTGGCCATGAGCGATAAGCTGCACGGGTGGCGATTAACTCACTACGTTGCGCCTCGGTCAGTGGCTTATCATCAATGCAATAATCAACAATTGTCATGGCATCGGTTGCCGCAATAAAGGCATCACGATAGCGGCGGGCTGTTGCTGTGATATCATCAGCGGTAACAATAGGGGCAGGAATATCTACCCACACTGGCATTCCCTTTTTATTCGCGCCGCGCTTTTTCCCAATTGGCTGTTTATCAGAGAATTGAGCGTAAACATCATCATCAATTTCTACTAAATCACCCGGTAATGTCCCGGCGTCTGCGTAAATCCCTAGCAACTCTTTCGGGTAAAAGCTCAGTGTTGTGGCTGAGAAAAAGTACATGATGGCTCCCTATTTAAGCGCCAATAGCTAAAATTTGCGGATAAACTGACGTGCCAGACGTGCCGCCGTTTGGTCGTTGCAACATGCATACGGCAGATGAATTTGACCAGTTAGCAACTTGATAAAAAACATCATTATTCCAATTTTGGTCCGGGCATTTTGTTGATGCATACACCATGAAACATGCGTTCGGGAACGCAATTGGAAAATTAGTAACCACATTTTGGGTTTCGTGTATCACGCCGGGGCCAGTACACCACTGGATGAGTAACCCAGTTGCTGAATCTCTAAACCATCCATTCCAATCTTTTGAGGCGGTATTTCGCATGTTGCCAATATAGGTAGATAGTGCCCCACCCCATACAGTGCCGTGAACATTACCATCTACCGCTAATGTTGCGTGCCCCTCGGCGCGGCCCTCACCAGCTATCAGGTCACTTTTTGACAGTAATCGGGCTGCACGTATATCACTGCCAGCGGTTAATGCGCCGGGTAACTGAACATGGGTGCTTTGGCTGCTAATAGCATTCACTATCCGGCTATCATCGCCAGCGGCGACAGTACCGGTAGTTTTTCCGATATCCAGCACTGCCGCCCCTTTAAGCCCTAAATTGGTTCGTGCGGCGGTTTTATCTGCTACATCGTTGAGGTTTTGGTTTTTCTGTAATGCATTGGTGGCAATGGCTGCGGTATCCGTTAAGCCAAGGTTAGCAATGGCGGCAGCTATTGCCTCTGGTCCTGCCGCCGCGATTTCAGCGAGGTTATTAGCCGTTTGCAAATAGGTGCTGTCCCCCTCTTTACGCCACACACCAATATCTAATGTGCCAGTGGGTTCTACGCCGGTATTTTCTGACAATGCAATATAGCTATTGCCGCCGTGACTCACTCTTGCCCCTGCCTGGTAGGGAGCATCAGTAAACCAAATTAGCTGCCCAAGATTTTGCAATTCCTGCAAGGCTAAATCCACTCGGTTATGCCACCAGTTTTCCCACTTGGCCTCGGGCGGATCTTCGGATGCGCCGCCTGCCCAGCCACGCGCAATCAGGCCGTCGCCGGGGCGTTCAAATTGCGCAGGCACACTGGCCCACGGCTGATTAAAGCTGTCATTTCTGGCCATATAGTGGCTCCAATTAGATATAAGCGCCCATGCCGTATGGCTGAGCGTCGAAGGTGCCTTTATAGGCAAAGGGATGATGGTTAACGCGGATTAAGCTGGCTTTGACGCCTTGCGGTCGGGGGATTAAATCAAATAGCTGAATAAGCACTAAGACATTGGCGGGGATCGGTTTGTCGACCCAGATAGTTTTCATGGTCATATCCTGCCCATCGATGATGGCGGAATTAACATCCAGAATGTAATCAACCGCGGTTTTGATTTCATCCAAGGTGGCGTTGGTGTTGTTTTTCTGGATCTTGGCTTTGATTAATACGCGATAGAGATAATCCGATACCGGAACTTTGCCGATTTGTTCATGCGGCGCTTTATACGGCGCGACATTATAGGGCTGTGCGCCGCCGGTACCGTTATAAGCAAATATCGATAAGTAATCGCTGCGGATGAGTGGCCGCTCAGTAAATCCGGCAATGTGGCCACAGATATCCAGTTGATCACCCTCGGCATTATCAATATCCAACAGGTTATTGATTTTAGTGATCTGCTCTTCCAGTGCAGATTGGCTGATGTCCGGTAAAATACTGATCCATTCAAGCAGTTTCGGCGCATTTTTATATTGCAGGTAAATCCGTGACAGCGCTTTTTTGCGGTGGTTATACATAAACCACCTCGATATTCTCAATACTGAAAACGCCGAGCTGATTAAAGGTTATTCTCACTGCATTCTCATTAACCTGCTCCGCTGCTGTACCAACGGTAATCGCATTCACAAAACCATTACCGGCCACCAAATAATTGACTGGGGTAAATAAACGACCCGCACCAATACTTTCACCAATTTTAAAGCCCAACTTAGAAAAGCCATTGGTCTGATCAAAGCCGGTAATGCTGTAATCGACAATCGCCTGTTTTATCTCTTCGTCAATAAATTCGCTATTACTGGCGATCTCTACCCGTACATAAACCGGTATCAATTGGGGGCGAAAAAAGGTTACGGTGATCGGGTTACCTTTTGGGGTAACAGTATCCAACGAGATTTTATTGGGGAAAGTGTTATAACGGTTTAACCCACAGCCGGGGCTTTTATTGATAGCAATACTGTTAATAACATCCTCGATGCTGCCACCATCAACAAATATCGCCATTGAGTGACCGAGCACCCCATTTTCGTCAGCTTGATCTTCAAAATTTTCATAAATCCGCGCCCGTTTAACATCATCAATATTGACCAGCGCCGCATAAATATTATCAATCTGATTGGAGCCAGGTAGCGCCACTGATTCATTGCGCCGGATACGAAATGCGTTATTAGTTTCCTTATCCAACCCCATTGACGCTGCAGTGTTATTTGTCACCGCCGTAATGCCGCCGATCGGTGTGGCAATAATGGTCAGATTATGACTATTGGCCCCCTGCGCACCTGTCAGCGTACAAGTGACATTCACCGTCGCATTCCCTGCCGCGTCAGTAACAACATCACCATCGGTCGCCCATAAGGTATTAGTCGCCCTATTTCTGATTAATGTCCCGGCATTGATCGGCGTAAAAGCGATACCGCTAAAATTAACGGTGGCGGTTGAATAGGTCGCGCTTTTGCGCTTGATTCCAGCGAACGCGGCAATGCGGTCTAATTGTTGGTCAATTGCTGAATTGGGATCAGCGGCGTGATAGGCATTAATAACCGCTTCATCCAGATTGGCTAATGCCTCACACCAAATGGCGATTGCCAGGCCATCCGGCGATTCAGGGTTAATATTCCAACCGTCATCAATAACAAGATAACGCTGGCGCATAGTATCCAAATATTCACTCAGCGTGGTGCCGCTGGCCCCGTCACGATTTATGGTTGCCATCAGATAAGATCCTCCGTGAACAGGAAATCAAATGCGTCGTTATTAATATCAATCACCGTGGCAAATATCGTTATTTTGCGATTCTTCATATCGAGATCCATTTCAAAGCGGTTAATGGTCAGCACGCCTTTGGCCGCCAATAAGCGCTGTTTAATATTGGCTTCGGCAATATCGCGTGAGGTTTTGCCCAATATGCTTTGGAACCACGGCGTTCCCTCGGTGGCATCAAGAAAATACTCGCCAAGAAATAATCGTAGGCAGCAGATCATGGCTTGCCGGGTTTCTTCTTTGCCGCTAGCAAACTGGCTGCCGTGGGTAACAATGTCGCCATTTTGGAAATTGCGGATCACAGTGCCTCCGGAAACAAAAAGCCCCGGCATAAGCCAGGGCGATAATAGGTAGAATGAAATCAGGATAATGAGCTATTGCGGCCCATCAGTGCGATCATTGCCGCGTTGCACGCCGCCGTGGTCGTGGTCACCAACTTCCAGCTCGCCAATCGCCAAGCCACCTTGGGTGACCTCAGTACGGCCATTAAGGGTGGTTTGCCCATTATTGGTAAACTCTGGGCCGCTATAGCTCATGCCAGATTCGGTAAGCGCCAATGTAGTACCGCCAGCCGTCAAAGTCATTCCGGCATCAGTGAGGTGAATACGCACCCCGCCACTTTTGTTACTTAAACCAATCCCCTCGGTCGGCAAGCCCACAATCGCGGTTTGTTGTGAGCGGTAGCCAGGGGCAAAGAAAGCATCGGATGGATTAAACATCCGTGCATCCAATGGTTCTACCGGCCCACCCTGACTAAGCCAATTGTCGATAGAACGCTGGCTGAAATGAATGTAACCCTCGGTACCCGCTGGCAATTCATGAAAAACCGTCCATTCGGCGCTACCAGAAAATTGCACTGGCACATGTTCGATAACGCGTAGTGTCTTAAATTGACCGTCACCGACATGGCGCTGAATGCCGCACTCCACCACTGCGCGTTGTAGATCGGCGTTATAACTAATGACTTTACCAGGCATGCCGATCATCAGGTCACGCACCATATCGCGCTTGAGCAGCATCATGGTGCTATACAGCGGGTTGCTCTCAATCATCATTACCTCAGGGCATTCGCCATTGACTGATCAGCGTGGTTTTCCATGTATCACCCCATAAAGTACCTTCGTGGTAGGTACGCAGCACATTAAACTGGCCGGTCTGCTGCTGAATATTCGCCAAATTATTGAGGTCGGTGTTATACATGCCGCTAAAATTAATCGTCCAAAAACTCGACGTAACATTAATCACATCGGCCGGCTGAATTTGATGATTCATTTTAACGTCAATTTCCATGGTACTGAGATACCAACGCGGGACACTTTCCATACCATTTTTAGCGGTGATCTCATGAGTCGCCCATTTTCTCGCGGCTCCCTCTCTGGCTAATAGCACCCGTGATGGCGTGATCATCCAGTAATATTTCCAGTCATCTTTTACGCTATCGAGAATATCGCGACACAAGCGGCCACCAGAATTATAGGAAGTGGCAAAACGCGGCAAGTCGGAAAAGTCACCAATCACTTCAACATCAAGGCCAAAAGCCGCGGCGACATCTTTGAGCATTTCAATAGCAGGCGTATTCGCCCCCCAGGTTTTAAATATCGTGGTATTCCATGCCAGCCCAATCGTGCGGCAATATAACCGCAGGCAGGTATTTACCCCTTCTTTGACCACTTCGACATTGTGAATGCGTCCGCTGAATATCGTGCCGATGTTGTCGCCATAACCGGCTTTTAATATCAGGTTGCCATAACGTTTTTCTTTGTCGTCATAGCGCTGGATCAAGGCGCGGGTGCGCGCTGAAATGCCGTATAGAGTAATTCTGGCGGTGGCATCGACATTCTGCGGGGTATTATCGACAGCAAAACGGATCTCTAATGGCGGCTGATAGGTAAGTTCATCACCACTCACCGGGGTAATGGTCAGTAAGTAATTACGGCCAAAATAACTACTCATTATCCGGGTACCATGCCAGGCGATTATTAATGCCAAGATTGGCTATAGTCGGAGTATCACCGGCTAATATCAGCGGGCCAATATCGGTATTAAGTCCCGCCAATAAATTAACGCCAATATGCAAAGCACGCCCCAAAACTACCGGCTCGCCCTGTTCATAAATATCGACACAGAAATAATTAAAACGGGTGAGCCAGTGCAAACGAAAAACCAGATAGTGATTATTTAATTGCACTCGGAAACGCTGCACCGCGTAACCATTGTTTAATGGGATAATCTTCATTACGTGGCCTCGACAAAAACTTCACCAAATGAGTATTCACGTTGCCCCTGAGTGGCAGCACTATCGCCATAGGGTAAGTTGTCATTGGTTTCAGCAACGGTGTCGTAAATAATATTGAGCTGCAACAGTTCAACCACAATCTCCAGCCCGCCCTCATTCTCTTTTTTCAATTGGGTGCGGGTATTGGTGATCAGACAGTTTTTATAGGCGGCCCCACGGCTGGCCACTAATTCGAACGGCGTATGTGAACGCTGCAATTCACGCAATTGCTCGAGTAAATTTTGCGAACGGGTTGAGCGCGATTGTGATCCCAAGCTGCCGGAATACAGACTGGTGCCAACCGAAGCAGCCACTCCTGCCAGCGCCGCCGCCCGGCCAGAAAGCAAACTGGCCGCCATACCAGTAGTGATACTGGCACCGGCCCCCAGTAGTCCGGCAATGCTGCTATCTTGCTGGGCCAGCAGTTCACGAAACCAGTTATCGGATACACCGATAATCATGGTTAGCGCCAGCGCGCGGGTAACCGCGTTATCGTGGGCAGTATTGGCATCTTCCAGTGGGAACTCACTGACATCAGTACGCAGCTCACTCGACTCTTCCAGTAATGCATCAAAATAGAGATTGCCGATTTTCGGTCGGTTACGGGTAAATAGTCCGGTAATAGCCATCAGTAGTGCTCCGTATGCATCATGTCGCGTGCTTGCTGGGCCAGTTGAGTGGTGGCCTGTAGCACCCCGTCACGGATGGATTCACTATCACCGCCCACGGTACCCACATTGATAATATTGTGTTGTTCCAGTCTGACATCACCACGGGGTGCGGATGCGGCAACTGATTGCATGGGGGTGGTTTGGCGGTCGCTGTAGCCCTGAATCTCTTCCCATGAACGTTTGGGCTGAGCGTAATTTGATGATGGCAGCGAGGCCCATACACCACCCAATCCACTAGTGGCATCGGCAAAATTACCGTTCGTCACATTTTCTAGCTGACCGGCACGTTGAATCAGAAACAGCGCGGCGAGATCCTGACTGCGTGGTGAAAAGTCGGTCAGATTAAGCGCTTGGGCGGCATCATCCCAAGAGCTGCTGGTGAACTGATAGCGCCCGGCAGCCGAGGTTTTATTTTTAGTGCCGTCTGTTTGGGTGAAATCTTTTAATTGCCGTGGGTGGTCACTATTGTCATAGAATTGGTCGCCGCCAAACATCGTGTTATAGCCAGAATTGGCATAACTGGCAGTTCCCTCGGCTTTGGATAGCACCTCCAGATACTGGCGAACGTTAGGATCATCAACCAGATTATTAAGGTCACTGCTATCACTGGGGTAAGGCACGCCGGGGTTATTTTTAGCCCAGTTCTGGCGTTTAAGCGCTTCGGGATTACTCATAGCTTTGGCATCGTCGGCACTGGTAAAAATATTACCGGGCGTTAATGCCGCCGCAGCGCCGATGGTAACCGGATTGACCAGCAAGCGTGACAACCAGCCGCGCCCACCAGCAGCACCTGCGGGTGGTTTCCCGCCACCGGGCAACATGCCGCCTACAAACTTTAATGCGCCGGCGGTACCGGCCAAACCAGCAGCAGTCAAAATCGCTTTTGACACTTCGGGATTTTCTTTAATAAACTGATTAATACTTTCTAATAACGCATTGATGATTGGCAGTAAGTCGCCACCCATTGAACGGGCCAGATTGTCAAAGTTAGTCGCCAGATCCGCCATCTCTTTATTAAACTCGTTGGCTGAGTCAATAAGCTTGGGATCGAGCGGTTTATATAACTCTTCAAAATTTTTCAGTGAGGCATTAAGCCCCTTGCTACCTCCCTCCAATAAGCGGGTAAAAGGATCATTATCACCGCTGCCAATTCCGCTGCGCAGATTTCGCCGCTGGTCATTATCCATTTTGCCGTAAGCATCTATAAGATACTTGAGCGAGTCCATACCGGTTTTATTGGCAAATTCCGTCGGGTTAAATGCACCATTCCAATAGGCTTTATCGCCTAACTCCCCTTGTCTGGCACGCTGTTGCAGGTCAGGGATTTTCTGCACAATCTGATTAGCCGCATCCGGACTAAGGCCAAGACTGCGCATCGCGTAGCGCAGACCATCGATCTGTTTAACGGTAAAGTTGGTAATCTTACTCAGCCTGTCCATTTCTAATACTGAGGCAGATAAATCCGTAGTCAGGGCTTTTAAGCCAACACCGGTACCGGCTGCGGCGGCCAGTTGCAATATGCCGTCTTTAATCCCTTTAACAGCATCATTGGCGGTTTGAAAGCTCTTTGCATCTGTTTCCAGGCCAAGGGAAACCAATAGAGAATCAATTGTCTCTGACATGGAAACCTCATATTTTAGGTATAAAAAAACCCGCGCAGTGGCGGGTTTGATACTCGTAGGAGTACTTATAATGGTGTTTACTGTAACAATCAGTTCGTCACAGTCACCATGACGCTATTAGAAGTCATAATCATTAATGACTTCTAGCAATTGCTTATTCTCTTGGTATTTGGTGCTTAATTTTTTTTGCAATTCAGTTGCTTTAGGGCAAGTAACATTGACTTCTTTCTCTATGGCAATTTGCCGTTCTTTGGGGATTGATGAGTCCCATTCTCCAGCAAGATATTGGCATTCATCTGCTATTTTTAAAAACTCGCTAATATCAGCCGGGTATTTTTCAGCAGCATGGGAGCATCCAAGTAAAAGAATAAATGGTAAAATAAAAACAATCATTTTCTTCATATTATCTACCATCTGTAGACCAATGAGGTCTATCTTTGGAACCACCATGGTATTTTATAATACCAAAACTTTTTCCTACGGTATGGAGTTCTGTATTCATCCCATCTTTGGGAAAACTCTTAATTAAGACATCTTCCCCTTTTTTATTTTTTATTTTTAAATCTCCCATCCATGAGATATTCATATCTATAGCATTGCCTTCGGTATGTCTGCTTTTTAATGATGGAGCAACATTAAGTCCTGTCATACCGTACGCTCTTACCATATCCTGTGCGGCTTTAATGCTTTTCGCAGTGTCTATACTGCCATCGCTCTTTTTATGTGCCCATTGAATGCTGATACCGGTTTTTTCCGGTACATCTTCAGGCTTGGCAAGGTTTCTTGATATTTTCCAAGACCAATGCATCAAATAAGCCCTTTCAGGCGGTCTTAATGTTGCTGATATAACAATTGTCGCACCCGACTTTGTTAATTCAGATATAAAGTTGTCAACACTTATTTTAAATGACGGGCTTAATGATTGGGTTGAAGCACTTCCCTGAAAACGAGAAACCCATTTTTCTCCACTGATTTCTTTCATTCATAATATCCTTATATTTAATATCCATAAAGATAGTATGTATTACTCTTTGAATTTGCAATTCATTTACATTATAGGCGATGCAGAATAACGGTCTATTGCTAACCCAACCCCCTTTCCACCACCGCCGCAATCTCATCCAACACATCATGCATCAGTTGCACATCATCAATGGTGTAAGTGCCATCCAGCATATCAGACCACCTCGCCAGCGGCGGGCAGTGTTGCCCGGCACCGGCGCAGGGTCGCCATAAAAACCAGTCTACGCGGGAGGGTGCTGCGGATTGTTTTCCGCGCTTTTTCCCTCGCCGCTGAGTTGCCAAAAAGGGCCGATATTTTCCCTCAGTACCTGCCCCAGCAATACCAGGTAATTATGGGCTTCATCCTGGAACAGGTTTTCGCCCACCGGGATGTTATCGGATTGGCGAACGATACTACCGCTGTTAAAACACAGCTCTTTCAAGCGGTTTAAGCTCATCGTATCGACAGAGGCCAAACTAGCTGCCATACCCATTGCGGTGACATTGGGATTGATCGCTGGTAACAAACCAGACTTAGCGGCGATTTGCAGCATTTCCACCTGATCTCTGGCCGGTGATGTTGCCCCGCGAAAAAGGGTGTCACCGATCACGACTTCAATTTGACGCCCCATAATTAGGTTTCCTCTGAGTCAGCAAATTCAAAAATAAATTGTTCATCCGATACACCGCTTTTTCCGGCGCGGGTGGCTGAGCCCCGGTTAGTCATGATGCCGTCGAACCCGGCAAAACGTTCATCAGTGCCGGTCTGTGAAAAGGTAAAAGTGGCATCAATACCGGATTTTTCCAGCGCCAATAACTGGCGCGCCTGCACCGAGCCGGGGATCAGGTTGATGGTCAACCGTTTGGCGCGGGTTTTATTGTCCAGCCGTACTGACGTGCCGCCGATACCGCGCTTTAGCGCGGCGCGGGGTTCTAAATCTTCAATGGTGATCGGTGGGTCGGTATCACCAAAATCATCAATTGGGATACCAAAGACGGTGAGGTTAGAGCCATCAGCGCCGTATCTGTGCATGGTCATAAGGGATTACTCCACGGTGGCATTGATTTCAGCGATATGACCGGCACGGCCTAAAATCACTAACAGGGTGGTTAACGGGTAAACGCGCTTTTTGCGTTGGTCTGAGGTCAGCGCAAGGACATCTTCAGGGCGCGAACGAATGACAAAACCAAAATCAGCCACTTTCGTCACGCCATCGTCAGGATCAACATAAGAGCCGGTACCGAGCACCCCGTTATTGAAAAAGCGTTTGCAGGTAGTGGCAACCGTAGACAGCAATCCGTCATAGTCGCGTGGTGTCAATGCGCGCTTGGTGCCGACATTAGCAATGTAGTTGTAGCCATCCACCTGAATATGGTTTTTCAACACATCCAGATTGACCACATCATCAATAAATTCGCCATAGGACGACATCGATTTACTGTTGATCACCCGGCTGTTATCAATTTGCCCAGCCAGTTCAATTTTGGTAAAAAACACCGCGTTTTTGGCTTTTAGATAATAATCCAGTGACACCGACACGCTCAGCTAAACCGGTGGTGAAACGTGAGCGCCTGGAACTGGATCAGTATCTCGCTATTCGTGAGGTCGCTGACACATTACCGGCGTGGTTCGGGTTATCAATGGATCTGGCGCTAGTCACTGGCCAACGCCGTGAGGATTTATCTCTGATGCGCTTTGACCAGATTGTTGATGGCAGATTACAGATAGACCAAGGCAAAACCGGAGCCATGATCTCCCTGCCCTTAGATCTTGAACTTAAAGCCGTTGGCCTACGCCTTAGCACCGTGATTGAACAATGTAAATTAGCCAGTAAAACAGACTTTATGATAAGTGCTGGCATCAGAAAAAATAGCCCTGACGGATCACTACATCCAGATAGCCTGACAAAGAAATTCGTAACGGCGAGAAAAGGAACAGATTTTCGTTTTGATGAGAGTCCGCCAACTTTTCACGAGATCAGAAGTCTCGCTGGGCGATTGTATGAAAAGGAAAAAGGTAAAGAATTTGCGATGAAACTGCTGGGGCATAAATCGGAGAAGATGACGAACAAGTATCTGGATACGAGGGGTAAAGAATACGTAATGCTATAAAAGACCGAATATCAGATTTCGATAAAATTTCGATAAATTTCGATAAACCACAAAATTCACCTTTAAAATCAACAGCTTAAAAAGAGACCGAATACGATTCCTAAAGGTGAGAATTCTTAAATTTATCTATATAAAACAATAAGATGAAGAGAATTATGACCTTTAGCCTGCGTTTAATACCGTCCTTGAAAGATTAATATAATTATATAGTTAGCATCTATTTCGAAAAAGCTCGGGGAAATTTGGGGCGCTAAAATGAGGAAAATATGACATCAACACTATTTATAGCCTGCCTAATATTGGCCGCCGTAATGATCACCATCCACCCTGCTATCTGCGTTCCGTTTGTTATCGCTGCTTACTTGCTTGCAGGTAAGGGAAACATGCACATGGACAGTAACGCGAGCATCTTATTAGGCATCATCGGATCTATTCTGTTATTGGTTCTGTTCGTCATTGTGAATGACGCTTTCAAATAATTATTGATACTGTAATGTGGATTAGTCGCGACTAAATCTGATAGTTAACTAAGATGAAAGCGGATGTCCAAAAGCAAACAAGGGATCCCTCAAGCGAGGCTTGGTCCTGTTAAGGCACATGGTTCATCTTCTTTTTGGTACGCTAGTGGTATTGGAAAACAACTATAAAACAAAAATAATATCTAACCTACAGAGAAAATATGCAGATCTCACGTAAGTTGACGCGGTTCATGAAATAAGGAATTAAAGGTAATTGGTCAGCGATAAACTCTTGCACTATTGTGATAATTTAATTGAAGCTGCAATATGAAACATATCGCACACGAATTCACGATTTAGTTTTAGTTTTAGCTAGAGGTAGCATCATTTCGCAATTATATGATTTAACTTACAATTAAAGGTGGATTATGTTGAAAGTTACTGGACTCGATAATCTTCAGAAAAACCTCAAAAACGCAGAACGCGTACTGAAAGAATTAGATGGCGAGTTAGGCGTCGTAAATTTTAATCCAAACGATCCCGCCAGCATCGAGGCTGCAATTCAATCAGTTAATCTAATGATTGATGAACGCATTGGGGAATTTTCAGCCAATCCCATCATTGCACCTCTTGCAGAGCAAATGAAAGAGGCCTATCGAGAGAGCATTCTTCAAAAAGCTGCCGAAGCTAGGTTGATATCAAATGAGGATGAGTAATGGCTCAAGACATATTTTCTGAAATCAATAATGCAGTCCTGGATTTACAGGCCTCACAGCTTCAAACTTACGAGCGCCCGCTTAAGAAACTAGGCCAACTTCTAAGGCATTCCAGCCTTGAACTATACAATGCAAATCTTACCGAAGGACTCGATCTTGAAGCTTTCCTCGCTGAAAGCGAAAATTCCGGGGGAAGTATGGTTGGGAGCGCCAAGCTTGCTTGGCCAGATGACATGAATGAAACACTAGGACTTACACTACTTTTACTCGTGAAGCTAGCAGAAGATCCTAATTATGCTGTCAATTTTGGACATCACTTTTTTTATTCTGGAAGGAAGGTCATTGCTGGAATTCATTCGATGACTAGTCAGCTCATCATTCCTTTTGTTCGAGATTACAAGAACTATATCCAGTCAAAAGGAAATTCTAAAACAATGTTGAAACCTAACTTTTCACGCAAGGTTTTTATTGTTCATGGCCATGATGACGGTGCTCGTGAAACTGTAGCTAGATTTCTTGAGCGTATTGGTTTGGAGGCAATTATATTGCATGAACAGGCTAATCAAGGGCGAACCGTTATTGAGAAAGTAATCGCAAACAGCGATGTCGGATTTGCAGTTGTCCTACTTACTCCAGATGATGAGGGTTGTAAAAAAGGAGGGATATCCGAGCCTCGAGCAAGACAGAATGTGTTATTGGAGTTGGGATATTTCATTGGTCGTTTGGGTAGAGAGAAAGTATGCACTCTCAAATGTGGAACATTGGAGATTCCAAGTGATTTTGCTGGGGTTGTATGGGAGCCAATGGATAGCGGTGGAGGCTGGAAACAAAAACTTGCTCGTGAACTTGAAGTTGCTGGTCACCACATCGATTGGAATAAAGCGATGCGAAGTTAAAATAAGCCACTAATTGATAAAATCAGTAAAAAATCATAAGTAGGTCAGATATTTGAGATGGACTAGCAGCAACTTAAAATGGCTGCTTCGAAAATATTAGGTAGCCAAAGATAGCAGTCAGCTATGAGCGAAATATAGTCATTCCCCCCTGAGAGTTACACTTTGTAGTGATTCAGGGGATGCGCTTACTGGTTACCCGAAAGAAACTAAATTAATCAGTGGAAATTCAGAGTGAAGAAAAGCTCACTCTAAGATAATATAGACTATTAGTTCCCGCTAACTAAGGGACTAATTGACAGTTATTTGAGGGAATCACATGCGAGATGATGCGGTATCTTTTGGTTTGCCTGAGGGTGAAACTGGGAACATTTTAGCAATGATAAATTTTGGTGATACTATGGAAGTATATACCGAGAAATCCACCTTTAAAATGATGAGTCCAGATACAATAGATCCGGAAAGAAATCATCATGATACTCCTTGGGTTTACACCAAAATCTCTGATTTTGGTGCTTCGAATCCATTAGTTGCCAATACATTATTGCTTGCTAATGACTTTTTAAAACAACTTTTTTCTGAAAAGGATTCTAAGTATTTAGAAATTATTAAAAAGGTTAGCGACATCAGGAATGTTTTATTGGAGTGTTTGCTTTCTTTGCAGTCTTACTCAGAAGAGCTAAAAAAAGAAATAGAAAAATTTGAATCTAACAAAAAGTCGATGAATGGAAAGGCTCATGCTTATTTCCCACAAATAAAAAATATTGACGGATTCACAACAAGTTTCTTAATTGCAGCAAAAAGATGTATTCAAGAAATTTCCGTGCTAGTTAATATGTATATTCCTTTGAAAGTTAAGCATGGGCGTATTGATTTATTGTTGAAGGAAGTTGAATCCGATCATGCCCATGCTAAAGATTTGATCGAAGTTCTTCGTACACATTTATCAATGTGCGCTCATATTTTCTCATTGAGAAATGCTCAAGAACATGCTGCGACAAGGGATAATCCATTAATAGTGAAAAATTTTAGCATCGAAAATGGGCTTGAGCTATCCTTTCCAAAATGGGGTATAAAAGGAAGTCCTCCAGCTCTCATTCATGTAGAGGCAAATGACATACTCGCATTCTTAATTACGTTTTTTGAAGAAATTTTTCTTACTTGCACAACCCTGATTTTTCCAATTTTTCCTGTGTATAATATATTTATCAATGATAAACCAGATGATAAAATGCCTATCCGTTATAGTCTCCAGCTTTCATTACCAGACAACTTCCCTATTAAGGGTATTTAAAATGAGATCTATTATGGCTAAATTGATCAGAATTGTTTAATAGTGCAAAATTAAATAATTTTTGTATTTGAGTGACAATACTAGCAACAAATTTAGTAGTAGACATCCGCTTCTGACACAGAGCCAACTGTCCTATATTATTACACCTACGCGAGGTTGTTTTTGGATTGGTAAGTAAAAACATCGATGACTGTGACAACATTGCTTCACTCAAAGATTAATAAATCAGGGAGTCCTTTCAAACTCCCTTTCAATTCACTTATTAAAATACGGATTCACCCTTTCCACCGCCTGTTGTACCAGTTTGTTTCTGGTTGCCATCAGTCGGTCAATTTTTTCTCTTTTCTGATCCGCCGTGAGTATCCGGTCCCGCCTCATCATTTCAATCTGGGCATTGAGTGCCTTCACTTGTTTCTGCGTCGCGGTTAGCCCCTGACGCTGCGATAATTTCCCTCTATTGTCCTCTATCAACTCACTGGCATCATCGCCGCGCCCCTGTTTACGGAAGCTGTTAATGGTGCTGTTTATCTGGTTGGCTTCAGTCATCATGCGGTAAAAATCTTCTGTGAACTGGGTAGACTTAGCCGGATCTGAACCTCTGAAGAACGATTTAATCACCGGCATTTCATCCAGGCGCATCGCAGGGGTTTCGCCGTAGTCTTTCAGGTTACGCATCAGCAAATTAGTCGCGCCCATCACATAGCTGCCTAAACTGCCGGTGTAGCCCATCACAATATGATCCAGCATCTTAGGTGACATATTGGTAGCCTGCCCAACTTCACGCATTAACAGGCTGGTCTGGTCGTTATAACGAGCACCCGCAATCAAATTGCTGTCGGCCATATTCTCAATCGGACCACCTTTGAAGAAATCATAGTTAACATAAGCCTCAGCAATCGGCATCGCGACTTGTGGGATCGGGTTGAATGCCATCGTTTCCATAAAGTTATGCGCCACCAGCTTGCCGAATTTAGCCCCGGTATCTTTACCGCCCAGCGCACGAATAAATCGCTCGGGTAAAGTGCCAAATATCGCGCCAAACTCGAACGGTTTTGGAAAGCGAATATGTTGATCACCAATCCATACATGCCAATAGGTGTCTTTATCCCAGTCCTGTAGCTCTTCATAACGCTTATCGTCCCAATTTAGCGCCATCAGTGCCAGAGAGGCCGCCGTAATCATGCCGCCGCGCTTCAGCACTTCACGCGGGTTCTCTTTGATACCTCGGCCTAATTTACTCAGCCCCTGCATGCGGGCGTTGAAGAACGGCAGCATATCACTCAGGTTAATCATGATATTGCTGGCCCCCATCATGCTAAAGTCCATCAAATCACGCGATTCAAATGCTGCCTGCGCTTTGCTTTTCCCCGATTTAATTGCAGCTTCATAAGTGGCCAGCCGGTTAGCATTCTCCGCCGCTTCGCTGAGATTTTTATATTTATGCAAACCCTGTTCAATCTTGCCCATCACCTCTTTGCTGTTACGAGCAATGGAAGATTCAAATTCGTGGATCTGGCTGTCGTTGTAACCTTTACGCCGCAGCACGCTGCGTATCGTTTTGGCCGTCGATGCCGGATCATAGACATTGGAATAACCGCCACCAAAAGTGGCTCCGGCAAACATCATATCTACCAGGCTATCATCAGTGCGTAATGCTTTTTTAAATCCGGCCCATGAAGCGGTAACAGGCTTAAAACCATCTTTGTTAATGGCCCATGAATGAATAGAGTCACGCATAAAGTTACGAATGATAAAGTCAGGCATGGATGTGGTGCTGACGGTCAGCACCTTTTTAGCCTGGCGGGCCGCTTTCATAAAGGTGGAATTACTGCGCTCAAGGTCAATCATGGTAAAGGCGCGATACAGTTCAGGATCATTAACCTGTACCAGTTTTTCCTGCCCATCAACAAACACCTTCACCACATCTTTGCCGATGCGCTCAAAGTCCATCTTGTTCGGTGATTCAATCACCTCCAGCACACCAGTATCAGCAAGGTTCACCACTGACCTGCGCATTGCTTCATTTTTCATCGAAGCATCGACCGATTTCGCCACGTAGTTAAACAGGTTTTCGATAGGATCCTTAATGGTCAAATCGCTGCCCTTTAACTTGCGCACGGTACTGCTCTGGTTAGCAATGCCTTTGCTGGTCCACGGCCCCTTCACCTCACCATTTTCTGCTTCACGGTAATATGGCAAGTACCAGGCATCCTCCCACTGTGCGCGGCTTTCTGGATCAATCAATCCCATATCCTGTTGCAGATCCAGAATCGATTTAATAAAGGCATCATACTTTTTCTTCTGGCCTTCGAATAAAGTCTCATTACCCCGGTTGAGAGTTTTCATATAAGCAATTTCGTCGGCATTAAAGTTGTTCTCTTTGCCCTCTTTCATCAGCCGTTCAGAGCGATGGCCGGCGATCCATTTAAAGAAGTTTTCCCGATGGTTTCCCAGTCCGTCGAGAATACCCATAAGAGCGTCCTCTTTACCGGTACCGGATTGTCGCTCTACTATCCCTTCGACTTTGTTATAGCGAGGTAAGCCATGTTCTAAAGTGGCAGCAGTAACAGAGCCTGCCCCGGCAGCCATACGCGCTCCAATGTAGGCAGAACTTCGTGCATCATTGATACCAGCCGCATCCTCGGCATACTTCAGCGGAGCCATGCCATCAAAGGTTTTAGTATTGAGTTTACGGCCGGTTTCTTTTAGCCAGGCTTTCAGTTCCGTTTTATCTTTGCTGGTCACGGTGCCGTAGAAAGTCTTGGCCTTATCAAACCACCCCTGCTCAACGTTAAAGCCCATTTTGCGGTTGGTTTCAGCATCCATTGATGGGTTAGCAGTGCGGGAGTAAAGTGCCTTATTCTTGCGAATATCGGTCGATGAGAGTATATTTTCAACTGAATCTTGATTTGGTGAACCGCGTTTGAGCAATTGAAGCTCTTGGGCCGTACCAGATTGGGATTCTGAACCCTGGTAAGTGTTCTCCTTGGGCAATTGGAGCCCAACAGAACGAAGCTTATCGGGGTTTTGTTTTTCTCGGCGGTATAACGCTAAACCAGCATCCTCCATACCTTGAACTTTCGCCATGCCCCCCACGGTGCCGTACACTGAAGCAACTCGATTAACTTCCAAGCGCCCACGTTTTGCATTCATATGAATAGCAGTAACCACTGGGTTTCCGTTTGCATCATGAGCCTCCAGAAGAGCAACTACTGCGTTATCCTGTGTTGCTGAGCGATATACTGCTAACGGGTCATGCATCAGCTCAGGAAGCTGCTCAATGACCTCAGTCGGTACGTTGTGTTTTATTCCATTGGTCGCTTTACGTACCGTATCACGAGAAATTACCATCTCCACATTGGGAGCGCCAAGCGCACGGAGTACCGGCGGTGTTCTGCCTATTGAAACCGTTATGTCATCGGACCGTAACGAACGCATCGCTTTATCAAGCTCAGATCTATATTGTTCGGCTTCCACTGGTAATGGCTTGAGTGGGTCCACATCATCATGTTTCGAATACAGTGCGTCTGACCGAGAGAAAGTATTATCGAACTCCCGCGTCCCCGGCTGTTCGCCATCATACATAGCAGTCTTTTTGAAGCGCCCGGCGACCGTGCGCAGAATATTACGTATTTCCGTTGGGGAAATGTCATTCGCATTCATGATGCCCGTTTTCTTCAATCCATTGATCAGCACAGAAACAAAACGGTCCCACATCGCTCCAAGGCCGGTGAGTTCTGAACGCTCAGCCATGTGAGCCAAAAACTCATTAGCCTGCATTTCGAGAGACTCATTGCTGTATGATTTATCGACTTCCCGCCATACATCCTGAATTTCTTTATTTTTGCTGTCACGCGTTTGATGTAACACACGCATGATACGATCATATTCCACATCGCCAATGACGGAAGCTAGCCCGTGGTGCGCCAAGACCTCATGACGCAATTTAGCCCGAAGCTCGCGGTCAGAAGTAATGTTATCCGCTACCACTATCACCCGGCTAAGTTCAGGTTGATAAATGGCATGGACAATGCCGAATTCTTTTGGGATCCCGCTCGGCATCATGGCAGCCGCTTCAGATTGGGTTTGCACTACCTTAACTTTGATTTTGGCTGCACCATTCAAATTGCGCACCCAGACATCAGCGATAACTTGAGCCCGCCCTTGCCTTATTCCCTGAGTGGGTTTGTCGCCAGCAGCAGTGTGACCGGTATCTGAAATCACATTGCCTTTGCCAATGTCAGTACCCTTACGCGAATAGAAAGTGATACCTTTATCGGTTGGCTTGGTTTTGATGGTTTGGAATAGATGATCAAATGCCTGACGCACTCCGCCGTTTAATTCAGCTTCAGTTGGATAGGCATAAGTTTCAGGGTTTGCATGTTCGTCAGCTTTACGCAGGTTCACCAGATAGTCGTTAGTGATGCCTTTACTCTGTGCTTTATCAAGCAAATAACGCTCAAAGGCTCGCGCTGACATTTCGAGTTTAGTCGTCCAGTAGGCTTTGCTTCGGCCACCGTCCAGCAATGCAGCCCGCTCCATCATTCCACTATTGGTGACTTTATCGACGGCACTTTTAAAGGCGTCATGCACTTCTTGCCGGACTGGATGGGTGATTTCTTGCCTTTTGCCGCCGCTAAATTCATAGCGAGGACGTTTACGATCGGTAATAAATTCGGATGAACGTTTACCGGATGCCTCGCCATGTACATCATAGGTGCCAAAATAGTTATCCAGTGCATGGAACCACTCATGCGCTAGCGAGCCTGCGCCATTACCTTTGGTGAGATTGATAACCACTTGCCCAGGCTCATAATGGGCTTTGGTCCCGCCCTTACCCCTTGCGCCAAATGCCAGCCCCAATTCACCATTGAGAGAGAGGGCTTTGGTCGGCACATTCAGTAATTCGGCCATATCGATCAGGGAATCATAGGCATCGTTTAATTCAGATTGACGGCGAGGCCCCTCAACATAGTTACCAAACTGCACCCCGCGAAAGCCGAAGGTATCACTAAATTGTTCAGGCGTTACATTACCCTTACGACGCTCAATACCGGTACGTGGCTCATTGGTGGCTTTGCGTTGTTCCTCCCGAGAGACTTTGCGTAATTTATCCAGTTTGGCTTCGATCTCTGCGCGGTTCTCTGCCAGATAAGCGCGTGCCTCGTTGGATGTTTTGAAGCCAGCTTTAAGAGGCAAAACGCCCATTGCCCCCTTATAACCGATAAAGACACTCTTATCTGCCCGCCGGGTATAGATCTCTAACTTAGCCTGTTTAGGGGCTGCTTCCCCTTTATCACTATTGAGCTGAATCTCAATAAAGGCCTTGGCTTTGGGTAATAGTTCCGCCATGGATCCCGCTGAAATATTTGCTATCACTCCCCTTGGCGCGACCAGCTGATACAGTGTTTTACCGCCGGGATAGCTCTTGCCGTCAAAATAGGTGTAATGACCGGAATGGATCGTATATTTAGACGCCTCTGCCATTTGCGCAGGTTTGAACTGTGAGATCAGATCAATGGTATCAGCGGCAGAACGCAAGGAGGACTTACTGCGAAAAATGGTTTTTATATCGTCAACACTCGCATGACTATTGATAATTGAATTCGCTAAATCACGAACCCCCTTAACCTGTTCAGCCCACTGATTAAGCTTATAAGGGGATCCCGGCTTGGTGGGGATAAACGAACGTAATGCCGCAAGCAATGCCAGTTTCTCTGGTTCAATGCCATTCTCATGCATTTTGGTGTAATCAGGGTGCGGGAATAGTTTCGAAAGAGGCTGTTTCTTAATTTCTTCAATATCATGATCGGCTTTCAGTGACTCTGCCAATTGGCCCCATTTATGCTTCGCCGCTCCCTTAAGTTCCTCACCAAAATCATCAATTTTTGCGTCCCTGTTTTTGGCTTGACCCACTGGCTCAGGTACGGGTAAGCGGACACCGTACCCCTTTCCTACCGGTTCAATCGTGGCACCCGGCATCTTGCCCCATTTGGAATACTTAGCGACTTTTTCACTGTTGAAGGGTTTGCCGAGATGCAGTCTTAATTCACCGACTTGCTGCTCACCAGACGCCACAACGCCCTCATTAGAGGGCGCTGTTTTCGTATTTGCCGTTGTTGGCTCAGGTGGCAATCGCACACCAAAACCATCACCAACCGGTTCAATCACCGCCCCCGGCATCTTGGCCCATTTCGTGAATCTGGCTACTTTTTCATTGGGGAATGGCTTGCCGTGGTGCAATCTCAACTCGCCTTGTGGAGTTCCTGATTCAATATGCCCCTCTTTGGTTGATGCAATACCGCTATCAGTTGATTTTGCAGGTAATCGTACGCCAAAACCGTCGCCTACTGGCTCAATAACAGCACCTGGCATTTTTGCCCACTTAGTGAATCTGGCCACTTTCTCATTAGGGAATGGCTTGCCGTGGTGCAATCTCAACTCGCCAAGAGTTTCACCTTTTGCATAAGCTTCGGTACGTGCATCTATAGGGACACCACCAGCACGCTGACGCTGATCGGTAATCGCTGTTTCAGACTGCGCTCCCATCGCCTCAGTAAAGCGGCGCACATCTTTACGCTGCCCTCCCTCAAACTGCGGCGCTTTCCCTGACTGAACATCATCAGGATTAACTACAGGTCCATCAGCAAAGATGATGTTTTTATCCGTAATGGCCTGCGGATCCGTTTGCCCATCGTAGGTATGGTTTTCTCTGACCGCACCTTGCTGCTCTGCCTGCTCCCTCGGCAAATACACTTGCCCACGAGTCTGTTCCCCGGCTGTGAATTGTGGCGCGGAACCCGCTTGAGGTTCATCACCTTGAATTGGTCCTGGCATTGGGAAACCTTCACCCGGATGAATATTACCGGGAGCTGGCAGGCGTGGAGTTCGCTGCGCCCGGATCTGATCAGCTTGCTGAAGTATCGATATCTCATCAGGTGTATAACCCTGCTCACCCGACTCCATTTGTTGCTGAATCAGATCTTGTGCGGTCGGCTGTGCTTCTGGCTCTGCAAGTGAACGTTGAACATCGCTATCATCAGCAAAGCCTTGTACCCGAGGATCCTGACGTAAGTAAGCTGGGGTATCGCGGAAATCATCAATCTGGGAGTTAGGTACACCATTTTCACTCACTGAATTCTGTTGTACAGCCACTTCAGGGGAAGCCTGATTTTCTGCCTGCGGTTTCATTTCTGGCTGTAGGGAGGGATCGATATTTTCAGATACGGGTGAACCGTCAGCATTAACGGGGGTTTCTGATGTTGCTTCTGCTGCTGACCTGTGGCCGCGAATCCCACCGACAGTACCGGCTGCGCCACCAATGCCAGCCCCTAATACCGCATTATTGGCTCCGGTCTCTACCACCCCTTTCATTGGGTCTATTTTCTGACCTGCGGTGTCAATTAACTGCTGATTTTGAACATAGCGCTGGGCTGCACCCTGAGTGAACTCAGTTCCACCTTCCGCCGCCGCACCTAATGAAGCCCCGGAAATAACACCAGAAGCCGCCCCTTTTTTGGTAAGCAAATTCAATAAGGTATGATCGCCCAATGTAGAGGCTGCAATGTTTATCGCTAGCATGCGCGGGTCTACCGTCACACTGCTGGCGGCCTGTTCTGCAACCTGATTGCGAGCTAGCGTTAATTTTTGTGTATCTGACAGTGCTGAGTTATTTGGATCCGAATCTATGGTTGAAAAGGCTTTTTGAAAAGTAGGGCTTTGCACTAACTGATCAAAGGGCAATGCATTGATCTCATCGCGCATTTCATTACCAGAAGAACCTTGTGCTGTACCAGCCATAATGCCAACAAATCCCGTTTTTTGGGCAATCTCTCTGGCCTTCTCACCGGCCAGTTGAGCAGTCTCCCTCGCAACAGCATCTGGCACAGACTTTTTAAGTCTTTCATAGGTCGCTTGTTCAACTCCCCGCGAAACAGCTTTTGCGCCAAACTTAGCAAATGCACCTGAACCAATCATTTGAGAAATAGTGGGAATAGCGTTAATCAACCACGCATCTTTGTCGAACATCCCAGCACCAGCCTGAAGGTTTCCGTCCTTATCTCGTTCGATAAATGTCATAGCAGCAGCTTGCTTAGCATCATCACTGTAATTATTTTTAATGTCTTTCGATATGTTTTCGGCCAAAGAACCTGCGCGTTCAACTAATGTATTACCGGCATTTGCTATTGAGTTACCGCCACTATCCCGCATCACCTTCAGCATTTCAGGGCTAACCGGAATATCAATCAGCGGTTTCTTCTCACCACTTCGGTATTCTGATGCTTTATCATCCAAAAGCTGATTGCCAGCCTTAAACATTTGAACGTTACCACTAATAATATCAGCGGGCGCTGCTGCCGCAGAAAGGAGTACATCTTTTAAACCTATACTAGGATCATTGGCTTGCGGAGCTTTTGACTGCCGTCCAGCAGCCTCACGCGCTGCCCTGACGGCACCCCAGTCGAAACCAGTATTAGCATTCTCACCTGGTTGCTGGATATTGAGTGTTTCACGATTACTGTTACTGGTTTGCTCTTCTGGACGTTGTTGTTGCGGATCGTAAGTCATTGGGTACTCCTTTATTAGAAATGAACCTTTGGCGCATAGGAAACCAGCCCATCGAGGCGTACCAACCGTACTGGCTCCTCAAAGGCTCATTTCTAATCAGGTTCGATGGTTTGAAGCACATGCGTTGTGCTGGGGAAACCGGAATAAAAAAGCCCCAACAGGCGAACCTGTCGAGGCTAGATTTCGTGCATAAAAAAACCGAAGGGCTTTTTAAAGCTCACTTCGGCATCTTTGGGTAATTTAGCGCACTTTAATGAAATTGAGAAGTGATTAGATCATAGCTATAGTTGAAGCCTACTTAATAAAAAACAACTCTTTAACCAGGTTAACTAATCCGCCTGAAGATAAAGACGGGAAAAATAAATTCAAACATAAATAAATAGCACCAAGAATTACTAGCCCATCGGCTAGGCGATCTATACTTTTTATTCTTGCCTTTGCTTTTGATATTTTTTTCACAAGATCTATTTCTATACTTTTTGCACTTGTAGTAACTTCATCTCCCTCATCAAATCGCAAATACTTTTTAAAAGCACTAGTGATTATTATTTCAAGAGAATTATAGGAATCCCTATAAACTTCATTTGCTGATTTTGTAACTGATGATATCATCCATAGACCGATCATAATGAGAGATGCTTCTAAAACGCCACCAACCTTAACTAAAGCACCGACTGCAATCAATGCCCCAGGAATTGTGAACGCTTTGTTTTGACTAGAAGATATATACTCATTAATTTTACTTGTAAACTCTATGCTTTTTTCATCCAACTCATTAAGCATTTTATTAATTGAAAATCTATTTGTATATAACTCATAAAGTTCGTCATACTTTCTGCCAAGATGTTTACATTTTTCCAACACGGCAGCCATATTAATAGATTCATTTCTATATTCTAAAAGTTCCATTAAAGCTGATCGCGTTACTGATCTACGCTCAGACTTATGAACGTCACTGAAATTCAACTTATCCACTAATACATCAAGACATTTAATGGTTTTTTCTGCATCTTCAATTTTTAATATTTCTTCATTGGTCGCATTATTCTTAACATCTATTTTCTTTCCACCATTCTCATCAGTTATGAAAAATACAAACTCATTATTTATTTCATGATCTGCTGTCAATGCTATAATTTTAATTATAGAAATATATAGTTTATATTTAATAATTTCTTCAGAATCAGTGGCGTCAAGTGACGAAGCTTTACTTGGGAGCAAATAAAACTGTTCAGGGATACATAATGTATCTTTAATCTGTTCCCAGAATTGATCTAAGCTATGATAAATAAGTGCCACTCCCCCTTTCCAGTCTTGAAGTTTTAAGCTAATGAAGAGTATATTATCCCTTGGGGGGGAGTAATTCATAAGTCCACAAAACTCTAGGGAATCTTGAATAGTACCGACATCTGAAAGGTACTTCCCAGATAGTTCCCCAGACAAATAGCCAAGCTGATAGGTAAATATATTGTTTTTCAACATATCGAAAATATATTGATACTTATCAGTACTATTCATAATACCCTCATTTATATCTTGTTTCTGATTGTTTCAGCAATAAGCTGAACATTATCATCACTGATTTTTATAGTTATTGTCTTGTTTTTCTGGTCAAAGACAATAGGTTTCCCCTCACCTTTATTACCAATTGCATTAATGGAAATCCTACAGTCATAATTTTTAGTGTCATCATTAACTGCAATAGATGTAGCTGCAAGCCCTGAAGCAAAAGTTGGCTCAAAAACAGGGTCTACCTTAAACTCTTTTAGATTTACATAATCAACAAACTTATTTTTAATATTCTCTTTATCACAAAAGAATCTATCAATTTCTCTTTCTATATCTTGTAATGTAATTGCTTTACTTACTTTGTCTTTTGCTTTTTTATCTACATAGTTTTTTAAATGATCTCGAATCCCATCTTCTTCAGGGATACTTAATTTCATATCTCTAGAGAAACTAGTTAATGCTTTAAATACTTCTTCAATACTTCTTTTATTATCTATTTTAGGATTGCAACCTAAAGAACGTTTAAAAAACTCACTTCGCGACTTACCTACTATAAATTTCACATATGGTTCACTATCATTTGTAGGGTAGGCTACGTTAAATAAACTAAGATCAATCATCGCAGCTTGTCTTAATGCTTCAATATCTACTGAGTTTAATTTCTTAGGTACTAAGTTTTCATCAAAATCAAAAACTCCTTTATTATCAACCATAATTACAAGCAAGCGTCCAAAGCCATGTAAATCTTCAGCAGTTACATAATGAATGAAAACAACCTCGCCACCAGAAGGTTTACCTTGTCGGTCACTATTCGCTTCCATGCGCATTTTAACCATCGTATTTTCAACAAGAGCTCTAAATGCAATCTTCCCTGAGATATAATTCTTCAATATTTGAGGAATTGCATTAGGTAGTGTGTCTTTTTCTAAAAAACCATGGTGTTTACTTTTTCTTGTAAACTTTCGTTCAACTCTTATCAAGAAATCTAGTGCTGCATTGTTTCCAAGATTCCAATCAGAACCTAATTTATGCTCAAGAATCACACTTCCAGCAGACCTAAATAACTGAGCTGTTACAGCAAATTTAGCTTGATAACTTGCACTACTAGCCACAAGTGTTGGGTCATAATTGCATGAAATACATTTTTCATCTTTTGTAGATTTCTTAGCTCCACACTCCGGACACGTAACATCTTGATTATCGGAATCTTCTTTCATCATTTATCTCTGTGTAGTTAGATTAATAAACATCAGTAATTAAATGAACCATAAATAAAACTCATACTTTTCATATAGTAGCTCTTCTTATTTACATTTGCTTACTGGTTATTTCATCAGTACACATCAATAACTGTATGCATACACAGTACTATGCGGCCGTCGTTTATTCAATTAGTTTTACTCTAAAATTATTTATCTCTTCTGGTACACTCTTTGAATCTCCCTTAACTGTTGGGCTGTATTACTATCAGGAACGGGGCCACCCTGAGTAGCGCCAGGTTGCGCACTCTGAGATGGTTCTGTCATTTGCTGTGGTTGCTGCCGCTTTTGCTTCCATGCCATAAAGACCTTCTGATCCTGTGGGTTGTTCAAATCAGGCGCTTCACCAAACTCATTTTGGTACTCGCCTGCAAATGCTTCCAACTCTGCCGTGTCAATGCCTGATTGGTTCTGTGTTGAACGGCTCCCTCCAACACCGTAGAGTTCCGAGGCCTGCTGACGGCGTTGCTCCGAGCTGCTCTTAATCTCCTGTTTTGCAGCAGTCAGTTGTTTTTCATCCATCATCGCACCATCTTTATTCAGTGCAGCCAGTTGCTTACCTTCATCTTTGCTAATATCCAGCAGTTCTTTACGATAGCCCTCACTTTCCTGACGCATAGCGGCTTTATCTGGCGGGTTAACCATGCTGCCAATGAACTTGGCCCTATCTGGTTGGTTAAGCTGACCAACCATCTGGCTGTAACCTCTGACTTTATTCATAAACTCATCGATAGGGATTTTAGCTACCTGGTTATCATTCACATCAGCGGAACCGAATTGAGTCATAGGTTTGTTGGCGGTTGAACCATCGCTATAAGTGACTTTCAGACCGGGAATAACAAACTTGCCATCTTCACTGATACCAATATGAGCCAACTCTTTGCTCTTAATCTTCTTCCCTGACTCTGGATCGACTTCATCAATATTGCGTTCAATATAGGGAGCCAGCACAGTATTCATCGTTTTTAATACTTTCGGGTCGTTATAGTTCATTTCCCCGGAAAGCACCTTCGGCATAATCTGGTTAATCTCCATCACATTATCAATTGCTCCCTGACCAAAGAAACGCGAAGGGTGAAGCGGGTTATCCTTTGAAATTTGCCCATACAATTGAGGGTCAACCTGACCGGTGGTTTCAATTTGCTTATACAGCGCCTGAACAACCGGCATTTCTTCTTGCATGCGCTGCTGCCGCTCAGCTTGAGAACGTTGGAAATTAAACTCGTTCTTACGCATATTGAGTTCCTGTGCCCGCATGCCCAAGCTGGCATTTGCCGTGCGCTGACTAGCCTGCGCCAAGCCATAGTTCTTATTCCACTGCTCATCACCCACGCTATCACGCTGTGATTTATATTGATGATCACGATTGTCAGTTTCTTTGCGCCAGTTAACCTGATCCTGCGCCAGACCATAGTTACGGTCAGAGTCCTTAACCTGTTGTTGTTGTGCCGCATCCCGCAAACCCAGTTCACGGTCACGACTGATAGCCTGATCCGCAGTATTGAAGCCTGCCAAGAAGCCGTCTGCTAAACCTTGTACACCCATAATAATGATCCTTTAGAAGAAACTACTTGCCAGCAAACCTACTGCGGCACCAATACCCGCACCAATCGGCCCACCCGCAGCGCCATAGGTTGCACCAACCGCCATGCCAGTACCGGCCCCCACGCCAATCATGCTCATTTGGCTCTGTTTCTGTTGGGATTTGAGCTGCTCATTTGCAGATTCGCGCTGTATCTCACGGTTAGAAGCATCACCGAGCCCTTGCATGGCCTGCTGCCGAGTATCCCGTGCAACATCAATCAGTCCGTATCCCATTAGTTACTCCCCCCGCCAATACTCATTTGCTCACGTAGGCTTGCACTGCCACCGGTTAAAATATTCATCTGCCGATCTTGCTCAGCCTCCCGGATACCATTCTTCGCCCCGGCAGTGGCCAGTGCCGAGCGCAGACCTAAACTGTTATCGTTCGGGTTTGCCGTCTGAGTAGTGCCATAACGCGCTAACTGATTTTGAGTACCCAACTGAGCAGAACGCAGACTGTTGGCAGAACTATCACTGACGCGGGTTAATTGCTGATTCATTAGTTCGCCGCTGGTAGCCAAACCCATCAGCTCTTTTTGCTTTGGATAAAAACGAGTGAGCCAATCGTTATACTGATCACGAATAAGATTGGCATAGGTATCAGATGCTTGTCCCATAACTACCTCCTATCATTAGCTGCCGCCAAAGATGCCAGTGGATTTACTACTCACGTCTTTGAGACCATAAGTCGATTTGCTGCTGACATCCTTTACCCCATAATTACGAGCGGCCATACCACCAGCAGCACCAACTAATTGCCCTATTGCCTGTCGGTCGCTAAGTGACTTCTGTGCATCGCTGGTCGCTTTACTTAAACTCTGGCTGGCAATGTTGCTATAACCAGACAGTGCATCAGCTTTTTGCCCTGAACCCATAGCGACGACATCTTGCAAACCGGCAACATATTTATCTTGTTGTGAGGTTTGCGCCCGGTTAGTCGTGTCGATTTGCCCTGCTACCTGGTCACTTTGCAACGTTTGTAGTGTTCCCTGGAATTTACCGCTACTCGGATCAACACCACCCGCAGACAATTCAGTCGCCGCCTGTTGGCGTGCCTTACCAAACTCCTGTTGATAACCTAAGTTGACGGTCCCAGCAGCATCGTCGTATTTCGACTCGTTATTCATACTGTCTACTTTGCTAATAAACAGATTTTCCATTGGCTTAAGTTCGTTCTGGTACAGCGTCCATTGTTTACCCGCAATTTCAGCCGCTGCCAGTTCCTGAGAGGTTTCTTTCACCTCGGTGCTACCGCCACCTTTTCCCATAATGACCTCCCATTTTCACCACCAACGAACTACGGATAGCACGCTGGCCACACCATATAAAATGCCGACCAGTACAGTGGAGTAATACATGCGCCGGAGTGTTTTACTTCGTTCAAACAGTTCTAGAGCTTTCACAACCCATTCTCCTAGGTTAATATTCACCCATCTTCTCCCTTGCCTTTTTCAAGGTGCAGAAAGTAGAAAGCCCCGGCTGCGGCTAACAGTTCGGGGCTTTCGCTTATCTACTCGTTTACATTAAACCGGTATTTTGAATTTCATCAGTCCATCTTCGTCCACCAGACGCTCAAAACCGAGACGCCGCGCAATTCGGATAAACCCTTTTCGTGCTGTATAAAACTCCGCCCAGCGTCCGCCTATCATCCGAGTCAGTTGCTGAACCTCCGGCGTGTACTTAACCAAACCTTGCGGCCCGCTACTGATACCCAGCCAAACCACCACATAAGGAATGCCTTCTTTCATTCGCGGGCGCAGGACTATCACTGCATCGTCCGCTGAAAAGCAAAACGCCTGCTTGTTACGGCAGGCGTCTTGGACATGAATGAGGAGTTCCGGATCACCGGCATCGCTGGCTATTCGGGCCAGTTTAGAAGTGAAAGTAGTTTGCAGCATCCAGCACCATGATAGGAATACTTGAAACGTAATAGGTTAATGGGCCATGGGATGCCGGTTGATTTCTGGCCCATCCCCAAGCAGGGCCAATCTGCGTGCCGTTGCTGTTCACCCAGACATAAACCTGCCACGGGTAACTGTACATCGCACCAATATTGCACGGCGCGTACATTGGTCGGGCAATGCCCTCAACACTCCGCATTGAGCCTAATGCTGCACCGGTTAAAGGAACCAATTTAGGGCGGGCCAAAATATCGTAGCCAGAGTTATAAACCACTGAGCCATTTTGTTTTGAATAGATTTCCAAGCCATATTTGCTGCGATTTAACGCACCATTACCAAAGATACAGACCTTGGCTCTAATAGTCGCGCCGCCACCGCCATTGACATAAAAAACCCGATATCGGCGGTCAGTGGGGTCAGGCGACATACAAATGGTTTTACTGGCATCTGTTGTGTAGAAATAACACATCACCTGATCGGCTGCGAATGCCGGATTAATATAACTGGGTAACCAGCCATCATTTATATCAACTTCACCTTTAAATAACAGGCAAGAGAATTGACTGATATTGCTAATGCCGGTGAAGTTATTAACCCCCATAAATTGGATACCATAACCGCCCACCGATCCAGAAGCGGGCCAGATATAAACACCATAATATGAAGATGGAATAGCACCATAATAATTAACTGAGTTTACTTTCAGTGTACGGTTAGCGTCTAAATAAGGTTGATTATAAGCGAATCCACCTGGTACCCACTGACTACCACTAACGGTGTAATCAAGCCAGGCATAAGAAGACATCCAAAGAAAATAGTCATAGCCAGAAGGAATAGTAATCCCCGTATTCCATTCCCCATATGAAGTACCTTTACTGCCCATGCCAACTATTTTAGTGACCGTAGTTTTGTTATCCATCACGACTGATGTGCCATCAGGGCGGAATACTTCTAAACCGTAGCGCGACACTGCCAGATACCGTTAAAGTTAAAATCAGGAGGGGGATTCTTACCCACGGACATACACGCGGTTAAACTAATCAAGCTTGCCAAGACGAACCATAAGCGCACCTTTCTCATCATAAACCTCTATTCTCTCGTTAGTGATAACCAGGCCAATACTGCCTGCACCTTGCCTGATGGTAATTCTTCCCGTATTTGAAACACTGAATAGGTCGCCAATTTTCAGATTACCGGCGGCATCAACTGTGAACTTACCGTTATTTATCGTGGCGCTATTGAGCGTGGGCGTTGAAATGCTGATCCCCGCTTTAACTTCATCAGCGATAATCGTTTGAGCGTTCAAAATCTTAATAGTGGCTTCACGAATGGCAGCCTCATCAATGACCACTCGCCCGCCGGAAATAGAAAACGGAATCGCATAGGAACCGGTATCGGTTGGATTGTTTGGGTCAAAGACAAAAAACTGACTGGCCGATATGGCGACCTGAGCAATGGGTTTACCCTCAGCATCCCTGCCAGCGACAATTCCGATACCTGCGGTGATGCCGCTGGCATCAACTTTGGTGCTCCACATTTTCTGAAATGCCTGGCCGCCATTCTGGTCAAGATCATTGACGCTATTGGTCAGCTCACCGATTAATGGAGAGTCATTAATCTCCTTATTAATCAGGTCAATGATTTCATCAATATCAGCAGCGGTTTTGGCCGGTGTTCCCTCACTGGCGTTATATGGCCCCGCCACACCAGCAGAATTGATAAAGCGGATCCAGTAATACCCTTGCCAACCCGGGTCAACTGGGTCGCCATAAACCGCTGCCGCCGAGCTGGCTACCATCACCGCATTAGCCAGGTTATCTTCAGTGCTGCGGTAGATTTCCGTCAGCGAATGCCCACGGTAATTCGGCATCTCCCATTCCAGCAGTACCGCGCCAAAACCGCCGTTGGCTTTAAAGTTTCGTGGTTGAGTGGGAAAAGAGGGGGCCGGGCCAGTATTATCATTGGGATGAGGTTTGAGCTGTAATTTACCGCCCGCCCCTGCACGTAACTTGGCTAAATCCAAATCAGCCAACTCGGCATAAGTGACGGCACGATGACGACCGTCACCGCGCTGCCCGGTCAACACCTCAATATTTTCAGAGAGTGCCGCAGCATCACGACCCGCACGGAATCCTTTGGTCATGCTGGCATCTCCGCCATTGAGGTACTCAGGGTAATACGGTCAACTTGCGCGTAACCCCAGACCTCAACCGTCCATTTGCGGCCGGTGATCGGCGGCAACTTCAGAAGCCCATCCATTAAGGAGCCTGGCGGCAGCGACAGCACCGGCGCACCATCAACAATCAAATTGACCCCCACGCGAATTACACTCTCACTCATGATACGCAAGCAGGAAAATGAGGTGCCGGGAGGGGCCAGAAATGGTTTGCTGCGCCATGTGATCGGCAACGGCGTGGTGCTGACTTGAGAGATGGTTAATTTATCGCCTTTAATGGTGTAGAGCGTATCCGACTCCAGATCATTAAAGGCCGTATCAAAAACGGTGGTCAGGTGACGGATATCCATCGCTTGTGGATCGAAAATAAATCCGGCGCTGGTTCCTTTTGCCGTCTGGTAAATCGCCAGATATTCGCCTTCCACCTGCCATGCTTTGATACTTTCAGGATTGAAGTTTTTCCGCCATTGCCGTGGCTCGATAATCTGCTCAGTGGCAACTAATGCATTGCCAGCACTATCAACCGATACCAACCCATTGGGTGACGCGTAGAGCGCAAAGCTATCCATACTCACCATGCTGCGGCGGCTGACACAGGCTTGCATCACCGGTAACTTGGCGTTGGTTATATTGGACGGAGTGATACCACTGAACAGATAAGGCCGCCCTTTGGTTCCCACCACCAGCCCGGCACCAATAGGTGCAATAGCCACAATATCGTGCTCGGTACTTTGCTTGTAATTTTCCGGCCAGGCATAGGGGAGAAACGCCTCAGAGAACATGACTTGGTTACCAGCAAAACCAGCGGCTATACCGTTTGCCATCAGGCACAAACCAATCATTTCATCTGGCGGCATCAGGAAGTTTTCGGTTTCCAATACCGGCCCAAGTTCTTTATCAAGCAAAGTGTCCTGATACACAAGCACACCAACGTCCAACTCGACCAACAGCAGATAATCAGCAACCCCACCGCCAGATGCAGAGCGATAAATGCGGCGGCGGGTGATATTTGAATTCTGGCTGCCCGGTGGTTGCAGGGCGAGATCTACGCTACTGCCGGGGTACACAATGGTCACTTCCTGCGAAACTGGCCCCGGCGGCCCCTCTTCCCCGTAGCCCGTGACATAGGTTTCAACATAAAAACGGGTATCGTCATCGGTTGGATCATCATCACCATGATCAGCTGGCGGCGTAATTGCAGTGACCTCAATAGGATTAACTGGAGCTGGAATGCCCAGCCGAAAACTCACCGCCGGGAAATTACCCTCTCCTTGAGTCGCTATTTCATTGCTGGTGACCTTGGGATATTTGCCATCAGTGAAATAGACCCGCTCATATTTATCCTGCGCCACCGGGCTGCGGATTGCATCTGCCAAGTCAGTCCAGGCAAACCAATAATCATCGCGGTAACGGAAAATAGTGGTTGGCTTCAACTTAAATGTTTTCCCACTATCAACATCCGCCATAACCGGTGTAATAACGCCGTGGCGAAAATGGCAGTTTTTAGCAATGGTCGCCGCTTGCTCTGGCAATAGATGTGGCACTGCCCGCGGCATTTCGCCACGCATGGTAGTGATATCGATAGCTGACATAGTGAGTGATTTCCGACAGGCATAAAAAAAGCCCCACTAAAAAGTGAGGCTTGGCATCTTTGGGTAATTTAGCGCGTTGTTGATAAGAGAGCAATGGGGTATTTATTTAATTTAAGGCGCATAACGACCAGGCTGCGAGGTAGAGGATATTTTTCAATATATGTGGGAAATATCTGATGTTGTTATATTTTCAGAATTTTGCTCGCCATAATTGTTTGGAGTAATCATCCAAATCCAATATGCTTAGGCGGGAATATATAGGGCAATAACAAGGAAAAGTTATGGATACGGTTGAGCAACTCAATGGAACATATTTTTATAAAGGAATGGTAAACCTTACGCCGCAGGAATTATTATTTTGGGTTATGATTGACGTTACAGAGGAGCAGTTAGGTGTACAAGATATGGTAGCTGTTGCATCCCTTATTCTTGGCGGTAACTATATTTCAGTCCCCGGAAAACCATTAACTGCAACGCCGGGAACCTCCCCCGCCTCCCTATTTTTTAGAAAACATCTACGCTATACCTTTAAGAGTCGGGTTCTTCCTACTCTCACACAAAAATCTTTTAGCTTAAGAAAGATAAAAATATTTTGGGTAAACAACCTAGGGGCGTTTGTTGGTCGTGCTGTCCCTGTCGTTGGATGGATTATTTTAGCTAATGATATAACTCAGATCAGCATTAAGACGGCTACACGCTACAACAATATTGTCCGAATGGAAGATCAATTATGGTAACGTCCCCCAATGTTGAACAGCAGGTTATCGAGTTTTTTAAAAAAGAACTTCCTTTGGTAACAACAATTACCTTCAAAAAAATCCCTGTTGAAGTCGATTCTGCGCTGCAAAATAATTTTGTATTTGAAGACATAAGTGATGCCACCGACGCCTATTTCAAAGCATTTAACGTCAATTATGATAATTTCTATTGGAGTAATTATTTTCCTTGGAAAGAAAAAGGACTCTTTTCTCGTAAAGAACCTATCCAAAATAAAAAGCCACTGACAATAAGAATGTTTGCAGAATCTGCAAAAGCTGGCCGCTGGCTATACGATTGAAATAGCCGGGTAATTAAGCCCGGTTTTGCTATCCCTATTCCGGCTCTGTCGGCCACCCAATATCCGGCGCAAGAGAAACATCAACGTTTTTCACTGCAATACGGTATTGCTTCCACGCTTTCAAATCAGATCGCAGTTTATCTGGCACATCTTCTTCACTATCCACCAGCCCCTCAATCTCATCAGTAATAGCACCAATGATGTCCGATGCGTGAGATAAAATAGCTGTTTGCTTTTGCGTAGCTTCAATAATCATCTGTTGCAGAACGCGCGGCGCGGGGCCAGGTAACCATTCACCATTTTCATTTGCGTAGTAAGTAGGATCGGGTCGTGGGCCAGACATGATGACGTAGCTATCTGGCAAAGCAAAAGGTTCGATGTAAGAAATACTCTCGGTAGATTCACCGGGTATCGCGTAAATAACCATAGTTACCTCAATCTATTGTCCATACAGCAACTCTGTATGGGAGTGTTGTAGCAACATTGGCATTATTTGAAAATCCATTTAAAGTCAATGGGCTATACGAACCGAGCTGTTGGTTTGCAGAAACCACAACAATCTTGTCATCTACATATGAAGCGGCTATCCCATAGGATGATGAACCAGAACCAATATTACTACCGTCTCGCATTTCACCCCATGCACCAACTAGAACTTCAACACGGCAATCGGTTTTTCTGCCGGGAAATGGGTTAGTAACTTCAACGCGCTGTGACAGGGTTATATTTCCCGGTGATGCCTGAGTTCCTCCTGGGTAAACATATGCGAATTGTGGTTGCTTTCTAGCCTCTAATGTCGTGACTCGAGTTGTCAGCAATGTTATTTGAGTCGCCAGCTCCAGCGCATTTATCTGACCTTCATTGAATGCCGTACCAGCAAGTAGAATTACATAGCAACCCGTTGCGTTGAGCATCCGAGTTTCTGCCGCAACACGAGGTGTTCCATTTGTTCCATCGTCTTTTAAAACTAAGTTTTCGGTGACTGCGGAGGTATTAGCGATAGTGTTCACCCCAACAGTACCACCGGTACCAACATACGCGAAAACACCACTATTACGTGTGCCGGATAGTCCAATTGCATGCCCTTGAAAAGCATCCATCTGAATAGTGCCGGTAACCCCATTTGATTTAGCGCCATCGCCACGCCGGACAGGCGCACCCACACTACCGGGGGATTTGCCGTTCTCATCGGGCAGCCTAAATGTTGTAGTGCCGTTGCCGCTTGACCACTTCATTCTTTTGAGGGGGTCGGCTTGCCATTCAGCCTCTGTAATTACAAGGCCTTTAGCTTGAGCCGCCGCCCATGCATCTGGGAATAAAGCCCTGCTAAGTTCTTGTCCATCGCGCGGGGCCGTTCCCTCTGGGATGTGTGTGCGGTTTTCTTCCCACCAACTGAACAGTAGCGGTAAACCGCCAGCTGGCTTTGCGTCTAACTGTTGCTTAGTGACTGCACCTTTCGGGTCTGTGGCATCACCGGCTAATATAAGGGGGCCTGTTAACGTGCCTCCTGTCGTATCCAGCTTCCCGGCCAACCCATCTGTCAGCGCCTGATTGCTGGCCTTATCTGCGATGGCCTTATCAAACTCAGTCTGGCTAACTTTCTGATTAATCTGTTGTTCAAGCGCTGATACATCGATGCTTTCTGCTGATGCTTTCGCCCTTGCGGCGAACTGTTCCGCTTCATCCCGAAACCCCTTGGCGGCAGTTTTATCTCCCGCGGCCTCTGTTGCTGCGTTTCCCGCTGCCTCGGCACCAGCCAAAGCAGATTGCTCACTCTGAGCGGCGGCGTTCTTGCTGCTTTCGCTTTCACTGGCGGATTGGGCGGCACTGTTCGCACTACCGGCAGCAGCAGAGGCTAATTGCCCCACTTCAGTATGCAGTCGGTTAACTTCACCGACCTGGGTATCAACCGCTAATTGTGCGGTTTCGGCACCTTCGCGAGCAGCTTCAGCCCGATCTGCATCCGTTTTCACTGCCAGCTTAATTTTAGTGGCGGTCTGTTCAGCTGCGAGTGTTGATACTTCGTCTGCTGCTGACTGGGCCTCATTTCTATACTGCAAAGTATTGGCTTCAGACAAAGCCGCAGCATTGGCGTTAGCAATAACAACACTCTCACTTTCAAACGCATGAATCGCTGATTTAGCGGCGGCAGCGGCACTGACACCCGACTCATCCCGGTAACCTTGTGCGACTGCCAACGCAGTGTCTAAATCCGCTGCATACTGTTTTGCTTCGTCACGATAATGGGCGGCGCTCTCTGTCGCATCTGTGGCACTGCTTTCTAAAACCTTAATGGTCGCCAGATCATTGGCTACCTGCTGTTGGATTTGCCGAAAATACAGGATCACATCAGGTGTTAGCTCTGACTCCATAATCTGCTGCTTCAGCAACTGATTAAGGGTACTGGGGCCGGTAGTGTTATCCAGCGTAACCGCACCATAGACAAAACTACGGCCATTGGCCGCCACCGTAATAGAGTAGCTACCCTCTTCCAACTGGATGCGGTATGCACCTGTGTTGTCTGTTCTTACCGTAACTGAAAAAGTATTTAGGACAGTCAGACTATTTGCTACCGCAGTAAGGGTGATTTGTGCATTGACCACCGGCTCACCCACCGGGTTAATCATAATGCCGGAAACTGTTACGCTCACTGTCCACCTCCCTGATACTGCGCCTCTTTCAATTGCTGGGCGAAACTCTCTGAGTTCTGTTTAACCCCCAACTGGTCGCTGAATGCCTGGTAATGCTGCATCGCTAAATTGAGATTAGCTCCGGCGTCACCATCTTTACTAAATGAACGAAACAACATCCAATCCACCAACGGATTCACATAGAGCTCATCAATCGGTACCGGCGTTTTATCCGCCAGATCATTGATAGCAACGGCCATCGGAACTCTGGCCACGACCGCCTCGATATCCGTAGGCTGAGCAGCGCCCGGAAACAGGTAATACACTTTGGGTGTCAATTCGTTATAGGTGTAACGCTCAATTGAACCAGTCATCTGATGCCAGTCAGGGTATTGGCTATCCAGTACATCGCGCGGTACCGGCCTTAATGCCCGGCCATCGACTAAACGAATCATCTCAATTAAGCGGATCGCGCCCTCCGGCAACCTCTGTCTGGTTCCCACTTCACTGGTCATCACTTCAGTCGTAGCGCCCGCATCAGGTCGCGCCAGAATAACGGCCCGGATAGCATCATTGTAATAATCACATAGCTCCGCCAACGGCCAGCGTAACCATGCAGTATCTTTGAGCTGGGTATTAACCCGCCCAATAATCTCGGCAATAGTGATCATTAGAAGAACTCGTGTTTACGAATTGGGTTATTGAAGGCGGTGATCGGGGAGTTATCCAGCGCCTCACGGAATGCGCGACGATAGCCATCGACAAAGCGCACGCCAAAATATTGTGAGCGCTGCGGATCGGTCCACGGTTTGCCCGGCATGATAAATAAATCTTCCAGCGCACCAATGGCGATCACATCAGCGTAATCATCTGCCAATACATCCGGCACTTCAGTTACATCACGCTTGGGTTCAATGGCAAAATCCACCGTCACTTTGGTCAACGGCTGATTGAAAGTGATTTGATTGGCAGACTTGACGGTAAATTCAATGCCTGCCGTCAGCATGACACCCGGCGCACTGGCATTACTAAGCTGATTAGTGAGGTCTACAACCCGTAGCCGCTTGACGCATTTCACCAGCTCACTGTCCGTCAGGATATAAGTCGTACCCGGAGTAATATCATTAAAAGTGACCGCGTCACGGCAGAATAATGACTCACGACAAAAGGTGATCGCGGCTTCTAAAGCGGCCTGTTTCATCATGATATCCAGCGGGCCGCTGATATGCTTTCGTATGGTTGGCAGAAATGCGTCAAGTGTTGCCATGGTTATTCGGCCTCGGTGCTGGCGGCGCTCTTGGCCTGAATGGCTTCGCGAACACGCACGCGGAAATCATCTACCTTTTCCTGAGCACCCTGCTTGATATCCAGATCTTCAGATTCGACTAAGGTGGCCAGTTGAACCGAGGTCAGTTTGGCAATATCAACCTCATCACCACCGATCTTCAGGACAAAACTATTTTTTGCGGCCTCAAGTTTGGCTTGTTCTATCAATTGCGCCGCTAATTCTGCATGTTCTTGCTCTGAGGCTTGTTGCAGATTGAGCGTACTTTCCAATTCATCGTGACGGATAAATACCGTTGGGAAATCCAGCAGTTGATGAGCAATAGCACTTTCAACTTCAACCGGTTTATGGCGCGGGAAGACCAGGCGACTACCGGTAATAGTGTCACGTTTTTTTTCTTTTGGGCCGATATAGACCACTGCGATTTTATTAGGCATGGGAAACTCCAGATTGCGGGCAGTAAATAACAGACAGTAAAAAGCCCACCGAAGCAGGCTGAGAGGGGAAAGGTATGAAATTAGTAACCGACAGCCACGTACAGGATATTCACCACCAGACGGCCATTTGCTGCACCACCGGCAATCACCGCAGTCACTTTCTCGCCTGCTGTTTGTGTGCTGTAAGGAACAATTGGCACATTCTTTGCGACAGCAGCGGCATGGCTAGCAGCGGCCACTAATGAGGCGGTTCCGCTCTTAACCTCTACGGTGACACCTGCACCCAGCGCTTCGCTGACCACACTCACACCATAAATTCGCATACCGATAGGCAATTCCAAAAACTCAATCACATCACCGGCAGCAGCATCTTTCAAAATAATCTGCCCTTCAGCCAGTGACAGGTTTCCTTGCGGGCCTTGATATACCGCATCGCCAATAGAAGGCGCTTTAATAATTGTCATAACATTTTTCTCCAGACAAAAAGAGAGCAGGCCGAAGCCTGCCCCTTGGGGTATTAGCGTATTGAATTACTGAGGGATTACTTGCCCAGAGTGACCGCTGAGTCCACTACCATGACGCCGTGGTCATTGACTCGGCCATCTTTCTGTTTGAAGCGGATCTTCTTCAAACCGTTAATCCAGCGGATAGAGACTTCAGTACCGTTGCCATGGTCCACTTTCTCTTCGTTGTAACCGAAGAAACCGCCACCATCGCCAGTACCGTAAGCGTTAGCCAGTGCCTGACCGCCCAGCAGCATAGCGCGGTCAATGGTGGTGCCGGTGGTGATAATCTTGGTGGAGGCCGCCAAGTCATTATTGGATACCAGCACCTTAGAACCCGTATTAAAGCGAACGGGGGTACCGCCATATTTCCGCACCAGCACGTTACGCCACATGGCACATTCGCCTTTGAATAGCGGGTGATCGAAGCCCTTAGAACGCTGCACTGCTCGGGTCATCATAGCTTGCCAGTCTTTACCGGACGTCGAGGTATACCAGTCATTCCACTGGCGCGGTGTCACGTACAGCACAAAGTACGGATCCTCATTAGCCAGCTCATCCTTAGACATACGGATGGGCTGTAACGGGTGAGCCATTTCATCAAGGAACAAAGCAATGTTATCGACAGTGGCCAGCGTGAACAGGTCCGCTGCATCCAATGTTTCCATTGAAGTTGCATCACCAGAATAGAAATGGCGATCATAGGTTGGCGGCAACACATCGTTAATCATGATCTTGCCAAACTCACCGTGATCAGCCAGCGGCACAATAGTGTCATCTGCCATGTAATCACCACGCGCCCCCGCCAGATGGAAGGTCGCAGACTGATCCTGCACATCGTTGAAGTAAGTTCCCAGCAAGGTGCGGGCGGTCTTGTTCAGGTTGTGCTTGAAGCGCTGCTCAGACATCTTGCCGCCAGCATCAACCAGGTGGCGGCCTTGGTTAATCTTCAGCGAGAAATCCGCGAATGCCAGATTTTCGCCGCGCCCCGCTAACTTCTCATCGCCCATAGTTGGACGCTTAGACAGTTTGTGCACGATCTGCATATCTACTTCATCACCCTTCTGCTTTTGCAGGTCAGTGATACGCACAACCGGCGCATTGTGGCTGGTTTGAGTGGTACCTTTCTTATCAGGATTGACCGACTTCGGCGCTTCCTGTTGTTCGGTTAACACGTTAACAAATGAGCGGTTACGGTTTGCAGCCGTGAACAGCGCTACCTGCATCAGCTTATTCGCTTGGGCAGAGGTGATAGTGGTCATAGATACTCCATAAATAAAAAACCCGCCGAAGCGGGTTGAGGTTTAAGTCAGTAAGGTGTTTAGATTGCCTGCTCTAACAACGCTTCAATCTGGGCATCAGTCATACCGGCAAACATTGCCTGTAACTGATCTGGAGAAGCGTTAGCGGCCTGCTCCAAGGGCGAAGCTGTATGAGTTGTTGTTACGCCAAGATCTGATGGTGAGCCAGGGACTTGAGTCGCCGCAGTGGCAGCGGCCAGTTTCTCGGCTGCAATCCGTTGCACATCTGCGGTGGTCTGCGTGGCCGCAGTGGTGGTGGTCGTAGCCTGCTCTTGTTGAACCGGTTCGACCGATTCACCGTAAGCAGCCTTGGTGCGTTTCGCGACTTCCGCAAAGCGCTCAGTTAAAGACTTGTCTTTCCATGCAGGGTCATTTTGCAGATTCGTATCAATGTGTACCGCCAGTGTGAAGCGGTCAGGGTCTTGATCCTGCCATGACTTCAAATCAGGTACGGCATTGATGGCATCTGCAACTGGATTACCACTCGGCTGATTAGCTGCTTGTGCTGGCTGGCCTTGTTGCAGGTAATCGATTTTCTGCACCACGGTGTCCAGCACTGCCGCCATCTCAGGAAAGTTTTCACGGATGAAATTGATTTGCTCAGGGGTAACCTGTGCTTTTTCAGGTAAGGGAACGGGCTGCATACCAGCAGAGTTGATTTGTCGCGTTAACGCTGCCAGTTGGCGTTTCGCTTCAGCTAACTCCGTTGCCGTTTGCTGATTGGTGCCTGCTAAGCGCTGTTTTTCTGTCCGCTCAGCCACCAGTACGTCATAAGGAATAACATGCTGACCGTCTTTGCTGAGAATACCTTTTGGCTTCTCAGTACCTTCAGTTGTTGCAGTTTGCGTGGTTGCAGCCGTTTTAGTGATTGGCACTTCCGTGGTTTGTGCTGTACTCGCGCCCGGCGTCGGCTCGTCTTTCTTATCGCCCGTATTGACTACTGCATTGGTATCTTCAGTAACAGCAGCAACTGGGGTAGTCGTTACCGCTGCTGTCTGTGTTATATCAGAAATATCCACATCACCAAACCCATCGATCAGTGCTTCCAACTCTTCTGGCGTTTCATTACCTGTTAATTCAATGTCCACGTTATGACTCCTGCATGACTATTTACCGGATAGATCCGAATGAGAAAGGCGTATCGCTGCCCATGCGAATAAGCACTCTTGGATAAGAGCGCTTAGCGGCATAAACCGAATGAGTAGAAAAAGGAAAGCCCACGCGTTGTGGGCAAGTTATTCAGATGAAAACCAGGGGTACCAGAAAGCAAAAAGCCCCGCGGTTAGGCGAGGCTTAATTCAGTGCAATGTAGTGCATCTTTCGGAAATTTAGCGCGTATTTTGCAGGCATGCAATAGCTATAATGGTATTTGGTCAATTTGACCTTGAATGGTCTGCATCATTTCTTCATGTAACGCACCAATCTCTTCGGTCACATTCTGCATATCTTGCAGCACCTGCCCCGTTTTAGCCTGAGTATAAGCATCATTGAAGCGCTGACCATTCGCTAATGTTGCCTCGCGTTCCGCTTGGGCATTAATACGTTGGGCTTCAGCCTCCAATTTTGCAACCTTACCGGCAATCTCACGCATCGCCAGTTCCTGCTGTTGCTGTTGTAACTGTTGCTCCTGCTGCGCCGCCTGTTGTTCTTCTGGTGTCATCTCATCCGGCGATTTTGGTGTACCCAATGCGCTACGGATCCGCTCAACAAATTCTTGTTTATTTGGCAGGTCTAACAGTTCTACCCACATATCCAACACGCTAACCTGAATCTGCGGTGGCAAGCCGGTGATGACCTCAGACAAACGCTGCGCCAGTTGAGATTTATAGGCTGGCGTCTGTTGAATCGGTGCCAGAGCGATATGCGCACGTAGCCGTGATACATCGTTATTCATCCGTCCAGCCTCTTCGGCGGCATTCAATACCACCTCTTTGCGCTTGCGTGGATCATCACGATTAATCACGACCGGATAATTTCGGCGCTTGGTTAACTCTTCCAGCAAATAGCACAACAATAACTGGCCCACTTGTTGGCAAGCAAACTGATAGTTGTCGTTGATTTCCGCCAAGGTAGTCGCACCCTGCTCTACCAAGTTACTGATCGCCACACCACTGGATGCATTGGAGTCTTGCCCGAGGAACGCTGAGTAAACACCCAGACCATCCTGAATCAACTTCATGGATTCCTGCATAACCTGAAACTGCTGCTGTGCAACTTGAAAGTCTTGCTGGATGTTTAATGCATCTGCCGCTGTCGTCTTATTGGCACGGTTGGGATTTAGGTTAATCACCCCATCCGGGCGTTCAATTTCTTCGGCCAACTGTTTATCGGTCATTTCCGTGGCATCTGCATCTTTAATTACCCGTTTTGCTTGCAGCAGCCAGGTCAACTTGATGCGGCGGAAATTCACTTCATCCTGTGCGGGAATGGCACGGCAGGCCAAACCATACGGCGCTCCCGTTTTATCTTTGCGATAGCCCCAGAACGGAATCAGTGGAAACATACCTTGCGGCGCTGTACATGGGCGGTCAATGATGAAATGAGGACCGACAAACCACGACTCACGGATCCGGCTGACACGAGCCATGGTGACCTGAACCCGGTCAGTGGCCACAGCCACAGCATGCATAACGTTGTTCTTGTCATATTCTACAACGCGGCCATTGCTTAATTGCAGGATTGGCAGGCGCTGGAAGGTCCGATAGTAGATAACCTGAAGCAATACACGCTTACGGTTGGATGATACCCATTCGGTGCTCTCACGGCTCCACGATTGATACTCTTCATAGGCGCTCATCAGATCCGATTCTTGCCCGGCCGCCAGTTCGGTATCCACAAAGCCTTTCCACTCATTGAGGGAGTAATCGATAATTTGCGATTTGTCGGGGAATGTCCCTTTCACCTCATCCACATCCAGCCAACGCTTACGCATCAACCAACGGCAATCACTCAGATCCGCCTCGCGGCTGAACCAATCCCAGAACACCTCATTACGATGAACGGTAGACACTTTGAATTTATTATCGAATGGGTCACTGTTGCGGCGTACCTCAACCCACGATAGCCCGGCTTTAATTTGCTCAGCATAAGCATCACTACGGGCCTTATTCAAACCACTTAGTCGGCAGGTATCGGCAAACTCAGCATTGACTGCTTCGGCCATCACTTCCATTTCTTCATTAGGATCATCAGCAATCACCATTAGATCGGTGCGGGTCTTAGCCTCCATGCCCAGCACGCCGTCGATAGTCGGAGCGATAAGGTTATGTTGCGTTAATGGTTGTCCGCGTTCTCGTAGCTTTGCTACCACTTCCGGTGCAAGCTGGTCACCATCGTAATAGGCGCAGGCGGTATTCGCGTTAGTGCGCCAGTCTGGCTGATGGTCAATATCCGAAGAGATATCCATCAATCGCTCAAGTGTAAAGCGGTCACGGTTTGCTGACTGAGATTGAGGAACCTCAGATTCATTAGTTGGGATATTCATCAGATAGCCATCCAGTGTTTAGGTTTAGAACGGTCAATAGGTTGGTGTTTCGGACGTGCAGGCATTCGCGCACGCATTTCTTGTGCAATGGCATAGCTCATCACCTGGTCATCAAAACAACCCGTTTGGGCATTCATGCGACCTCTTGCGTCATAAACGTAGGTATTCAATTCATTGATGGTGCCAATCCAGCGGACTCCAGAAGCATTCTCACGAAGCAGTGATTTAAGCCCCTCGATGATGACCGGCTTGCTTTGTGCGGTAGTTAGCCAGCCCAGTTTTGGTGTTTCATCATCGTGATCACGGTCGAGATATTGCTCTGAGTAGATAGAACGGTGCGGGTAAACTTCACGTAACTTCTGTATGACTGCATGGCCGTGGTTGTTTCGTTCCGGGCCAATAAATGCAGTGTTGTACCAGCGGCCAACGTGGGCCATTAGTTGAGCGAATAACTCAGCATCCAGATAGCCGAACCAATGGGCGACCTGTTCCCCGGTAGACTTTTTCACCACATCAAATGATGATCGGTCACGGTTTTCCAAGCCCTCAGCCACATCACCACCAATAGCGTAATCCTCATCTGGATCCGGCAGTTCCCACACCAATAAGTGATTCAGTAGCGTGCGTTGCAGTTCTTCTGCATTGCCCGCACGTAACGCCTGAACTTTGGTTCGCTTACCGGTTACTGGCTCAATGTCATATACCAGCAACGGAGACTGACACTGACCTTCGGCCTGCATGACATTGATGGCGGCAAATACGCGGCGGCCAGAGGTGAGAAATGCCTCAGATGGCGTGCTAGGGAATTCCTGTTTCATTTCCTCCTGCTGCTCAATTTCTTTGCGGATATACCACTGCTTTTGTTCATCAAGCAAAGTGATACCCATCGTTTGCTCAACAGCAGCAAAATACGCCTGATGGTATTTACTTAAACGCAGGCCCCCCGTTGGTACTGAGGTCTGATATTTAGGATCCTGCCACCAGGCAAAGAAATGGAATTTATAATCTTGTGAGGTGAGCGGTAGCTTTAATTGGCCTAAATCCATGGCTCGCGTGCTCATGGTGTGGAAATCGCCGCCTACGCCTTCAGCGGTGCTTTCAATAAAAACAATGCAGCCGTCTTTGATGGCGTTGAGCGTTCCCGTTCTGACCTCTTTCGCCTTAGCCGGATACTTGGCGCAAATTTTCCCATGCTCTGAAATATGTAGCCGTTGTACCGTCCCTGAACGGAATGAGGTTGATACGCGGATCTTTGAACCATGAGCAAATTCTATATGCCCTCCATTGGCACCTTCACGTCGGGTATTGATTTGAAACGTTGCGCGTAACCAAACAGGCAAGTTATCGAACGGAATAGATATTTTGGTACTGAATATTTCCCCTGCCGCCGGTAAATCCTGAGCGATGATCCCACAGGAGAGATTTTTGTTAAAAAGCGCCTGATCGAGCAGGTAGATATCTATACCTGTTGAGAAGCCTAGTTGGCGAGCTTTGAGAATGATATTTCGATAGTGCATATTCTTGAACAACTCTCGCTGTGCAGGGCGCATGCGAAAGGTCACTAGCTCGCCATCTTCATTGACTATCTTGTATAGGTTATTCAACCGCCACCAAACATCAGATAAATGAGCTTTGATATAGGCTATCTGTTCTGCCTCAGTCATTACGGCAATATCTGCATCGTTAAGTCTATCGTCTTGTTTCACAGCAAACCGTCCTGTCCTGAGTCCCTAACTTCCTTCACTGCTTCGCTGAGTGGTGTTGTAACTCCCTTGCCTTCTGACGTTAATTTTTGAGTCTCAGCCTCCAACTTAGAAGTGGCTGCTTTAATGCGGTAGGTATCAGCCTTTAAACGAGGTCCGTTGATGGCATCCAACTTCAATTTACTCAAACTGTTCTCTATGGATTCAATACGGCCAATGTTTCTATCCAGCGCTGATTCAGCCTTGAGCAGCTTGTCATACAGTTCTATTCGCGCTTCAACAGACTCCGCTGCCACTAAATCCTCGTGGATTTTCCGCATGGTCTTGGTAACTGATAATGCCCGCGCTCGGGTGAATATCAGTTCGTCATGGAGATCTGAATCTGCCGCCGCCTCAAACAAATCATCTGCATTCAGATACCGCGCATAAGCGCCATGCTTTCTGGCTGCCTGATTGCCGGGAGTAAAAGCGCCAACCGGATTGGGATTACCTGCATTACCTTCTGAATGACGGTTGCCTTTGGTGAATTGCCCATTGCCAGATCTGCCGGAGTTCGGTTTCTCGGTTGGCTCTGACTCGGGATCGCGGTCATCGTCTGTGTCCGATGATAATTTCTGTTCTTCCTCTTCCACGTCATCACTGTTTGCGCACTGTTGCGCAGTAGCATCGGATTGCGCATTGTGCGCAGTTCTACGGGGTTTCTTTTGCGCAGACTGCGCAGCACGAGGTTTGATATAGCGGCGTGCAGATTGGTAATTAAGTCCATGCTGTTCACACCATTGCTGAGCGGTAATTCCTGTAACCGCGTTATCAGCCAGAAAGGCAGCTTGTAACGCTTCCCAATCATGCTTTGCCATAGTGTTCTATTAGTCTGTTGTGGGCCATTATTGAGCCACCTCTTGGGAAGTGACTCTGTAATGACTTGCTTCAGCTCATTTATCCCCATTGGATTGCTGTGATGGCAGACTGCGGATCAACTCTCTATCGTTATTAGCCCGGTCTAACAGGATCAGTAACGGGTCAAGCCACAGCACTGCTTGGCGGTAAGTCATTCTGTGGGGGGAAGTGGTACCAGTAAGGGTTCCGTCAGGTTGGCCGGAATTGCGCATTGCCCTGGCACGTAGACCGTCCGTATAGTCGTACATCCGCTGAGCAGTAGAATCAGGGATATACCGATCAGCGCATTCCTCAACTTTGAGGTCTTTGCGATTTTCAATTTGCCTTTCCTCGCTTTTGGCAGAAATGGTGACGTTATAGCTACCGGCCTGCGCAGCTATCTCATTGGAGCGCTGGAACTGAAAAGCCTGTAATGCCTGGGTGGCTTTTGATTCATCCAGATCACTTTGCAGTTGTGATAATTGCCCGGCCTTCTCAACAGCAGATTTGTGGAAATAGAAAGCGGTACCGCCAAGGCACAGGATCACCACCAGCAGAACGCTGGCAATCGCGATAAGTAGTTTTGTGGACATATCAGGATCCGGGCTTAATGCCGTTTACTATGAAAAAAGCAGGGGTAATGGCATACACCAGTGATTCAGATTTCACGTAGCGTTACCAAAACAGCATGTAAATGGGTGTTATTAGCTAATTTATAACGGTTTTATGGCATCAGACATAATTCGCGCTCGACTTCACGGCGATTGACTAACCCCTTCCAAACCTTGCCGCCAGCCTTAATCCATCTACGCAGCTCATCGCACGCGCCAGAAGTATCGCCACGGTTGAGTTTTTTCACCATGGTGGAATTGGCCATGGCAGTAATACCAACGTTGTAGCCAAATGATGCCAGGGCAGCTTTGCGAAAATCGGACATTGGAACGTTAACGATGCGGTCGATGGCGGCAAATACGGGGATCAAATCTTTGTGTAGCAAAGCATCACATTCAGCATCACTGTAACGTTTGCTGGGGATGATATCTTTGCCAGTGTGACCATCGCAGACCGTTAGCACGCCAACCACATCACGATAAGGCAAGTATTCACGCCCTTCTAGTCCGTCATGACCACCAGTTAACGCCACCGCAATTGCCATAGCACCGCCTGAAGCCGCACCGATTATTTTATTTCGCAATCCAGGAGACATATCACCTCTCCATTCTTTGTAGAGCTTCATTCACTACAGCTATAGCTTCTGGGTTAGTCTCGGCGGTCTTATCTTCTAAGAACTCACGAAGTAACTGCGTCCGCTTCTGTTCTTCTTTTAGTTGAGCATCCTTTTCTCGCCTGTTTGCGTAATACGTTTTTATTGTGAACCATGCACTAATCGCTGCGCCGACAATAAATATGTAGTCCTGTGTGCTTAATACGGAGAACGCGGCAAGTGACCCCGTCCACCAATACTGAAATTGGCTTGTGTCATTCATTTTCATGCACCACCTCCCCGGTTTGGGGAAATAAAAAAGCCTGCTGGGCGAACCATGCAGGCTTTTGGGGTAGTCAGGACTGACCGGAACTGACCAATAAAAAACCGGAGCAGCTTTTAAGCATACTCCGGCATCTTTCGGAAATTTAGCGCATATATGATTCAGGGTCAATCATTGGTCAAAAGTCTTTTTCTAACTGAATTCTCTCAATTAAAACATCACCGGCATTCGACTCTTCTACATATAGCCAGTGCATGCATTCTTTAACTAACGGCACATATTGCGCAGCCCACTCCCCGGGAGGTATCTCAGCCCCTATGATGCCCATGGATTTGCGCAGATGTTCCATTGTTGGCGGTATACGGCCACCACCACCGCATTCGTTACATGTTTCTGGATGAGGTCGCAGAGTTTTACCGGCACCGTGACAACGTGGACATACCTGCGTTATAGATGCCTGCTGCTTAGCCCATGCCCGCAATGCGCCACGCTCTGTTTTGATTTTGGACTGAAGGGTTTTTATTTCGTCTGCCAGTAATGCGATAGTGCCATCATCAAGTGCCTGGGCTTTATCTCTTTCCAGTAATTTGATTTGCTGCTGTAGCCCATCAACGACTTTTCTGGTCATTCCAGTACGGGAGCCGTAACGCCGCAGTAAAGTTGCAATTTGCTCTACCTGCGCCGGGAGATTTCTATCCAATACCATATTCAGCGCTAACTGGCAGGCAGCAATGGCTCGAGGTGGATGTGGTCGCTTATGCAGCCACACACTAATTGCGGCCCGTAAGCGTTGCTCTGCTTTGCAGTCATTGCGGTATTTGGTCATCAAAATATCGAATCCGACAGGGTGTATATGCTGGCACGTAGCAAAGGTACCTAATATCTGGTCTTTGGTCAAAACTGCACGGCCTCGGCCAATGTTCAGCGATTCAATGCTGACGCAGCGCGGATCGTGCATTTTGATAAGTTGTTCAATAGCAGTGGTCATTGGTCAGTCCTGTGTTTGGCGGTCAGGACTGATTGTATAGCTCATACTATGAATCGCAACAATGATTAGAGTCATTTTGAGCAGTCAATGCCTATCCATTGCTCTTTTTTCAAAAAAATAACGATACCTATTATCTATAATAAGCACAAAATCACATTTGTTATACAACCAATCATTTACTCTTATTGAATAGATTATCCCTATGCCACTTAAGATATTTCATTGATCTATTATTAATTTTTATTTTTATATCTGTTTTTATATTGAGTTCTTCTATTATTTCACTAATTAATGGCTCGTCTCCGATAAGCATTTCCCCCTGATCGGAAAAACTAATAAAACCCTTATCGAACAATACATCCACATGCGCGGCCAGCATCAAACCATTATATCGATCTAATCTCTCTTTATCAGAGCTTTCTCGCCACGGTTTTATGTGACTAGCACGGATCATTTCAGGCATACCTATGCCGGTAACTGGGCATTTGGGGTAGAGTTCTATTAATTTTTTTCTAAAACCACCTTGACCTACACGTGCATCAACTAAAAGTTTCTTGGTAGTTTCAGGAATATTATTTGAGTCAAGAACCTCTTGCACATCCTGATAAATATCATCGACTCCCAATGATTCAGCTAATTGCGATTCCCTTACTGACATTGAAATCTTATCAGATATTTTTAATATATTCTTGCTTTCACTCAATTTGAGCAAAAGCATACCGAGCTCTTCACTCAGTTTCGTTAAATAGAACTTTTGATTTCCGCCTCCGTCAGTACGAATTGGCGAGTATTTATTTTCAAGAAGCGGCGAGATTTCTTTTATTTTATCTTTAGGTTTGAATGGAGTCAGTGGATAACTGAAGTCCACGTTAACTTTTTGAAGTGGTTTTTCAAATCCATTTAAATCTGGAGATCTTACAACTTGATACGATGTAGAGGTAGCAACACCTAGAGCACCAATCTCTTGTTTGGCGAATGAAAAAATTATATCACCAAGTTTCACGTCCCGGATATTTGTATAAGTTTGATTATTAGAACCATCCTTATTGGTATAAGGGCAGCGTAAAAAACCACCACTTCGTTCAGTTTTATATAGCTTATTATGATTTACCCAGAAAAATTGCCGTGCCGATGTATCACTCTTCATAATCATCTCATAACATTATAACTTTCAGACAAAGTTACAACCGAAACAATTACATATCAACTAATGTATCTACTTATTAGGAGTTCGTGACCAAAATCACAGAACAATGATAACACATAGTTATTATAATGGATTAGCTCGAGTTTGGGTATAAATATAAAGAACTATTAAAAATGGTATTAATCCTCAATTTTTACTACTAATTTAGGATAAGTAGCACCTTATCTCTGCTTTGGCATGTTCAAATCCATGGCAAACTTTAGCCACATATTTGGCATCAGTTAGTCGATATATCCACCCTAGTTGCATTTTAGTGACCTTTCCGTTTTCCGCTTTCATCTCAATCCACAATCCCGCATAACCACCGCGCGGCAGCGCCAGAAACAAATCTGGCACACCTTTCCGCAATCCAAGCCGCTTAGCATCCCTTGCTGCCTTTGGCCTGCGCTTCCCCTCATTGGGGATATGTATCAGATAGTCCCCGATACAAATACCGTTGATAACAGTTTTATCTGCCCACGCAATAAGCGCGGCCTGTTCCTCGGTTTCCGCCTGGTGGTTAACTTTACGAACCTTCCCGTTACGCACTTCCAGCTTTGCTGCTGTTCCGATGATGCCAATGGCATCTATGCTATTAAGCAAACTGGCCCCCTTTAGCGGTTACCAGCGATTCCTCCAGCCAAATCCTAAGAGTTGCATGCAATGCCTGTAATATCGTTTCCTCAAGCTCTCCAGGCTGCCATTCATATGGTACCCGCCCATCAATAACATCATGGCAGCAGTGGCAGCCAAATACGGCCCAGAAGTCATCTGACTTATACCCCATGCCGTGGGTTGAACTGGGTAAATGGCACAGTACCGTTGTTTCTGGGTTGCCGTTACAGATGCCGGGGATCTGTAGCGTGCAGCATTGGCCCCGCGCGGAATCGCGTAGGGCTTTACTTCTAAATGCCGGAGATTTCATATCAATACTCCAGCAGCCGGTTAACTGCCTGTTCCATTTCATACTCGTTATCAAAGTGCTGGCCTAATGTCTCATTCCAGATAACACCGGCCACCCCTTTGTAAATCCGGTCAAAAGCTCCCTGATCCATATTCACAAACGCTATGCTCCAACGCTGCTTCAATGTGCCACCCTCGGGGTTGGGCATCAGGTCATAGAATCCGGCCTTGATCATGACGTGGTTGAAGTAGGCAGCATCAGTCTTTACCGCCTCACCATCAAACCTCTTCTGGCGCTGCCTGATTACCCTGTCTAATACCGCTTGAGCAATAGACCTGGTTACCTTTTCATAGAGTTCTGGATCTCCAGCGGCACTACCTACAGCTTTAGCCACTTCATGGGCGATCCATTCCTCTGGCGCACTAACAAAGGTCCAATCTGGCACCCAATAAGAGAAACCCAACTCAAGCAGTTTCCAGAATTTACGGTGATGTTTTAGGTTACGGCGGTCACCAATTGGACTCATTGAAATTGGAGTGCCAACAGGCACCCCTTTCATCGTTTCGCGATCATGATCAGTGGCGTACTTGATTCCACCACCAGGTAACAGGACGCCCAGCACCTCAGTCTTTTTCTTTCTCGGGGACTTAGTTCGCTGCGTTGTTGTCATACGGCCCCCATTGAGGACAGCCGCTCGGCCTCTCGACGGATCTGGGCTAAAAATGCTTCGCCAGTGGCAAGTAACTGCTCACGGCTGATATAGCTAATGGCTGGGCCACGCCATTCCTTATCGAAAATGGCAATAGCCGCACCAAACCCGGCATTACAGGCCACCTGAGTGCTATCTTCGGGACGGAACCAAGCCGGTACTTCAAAACCAATTCTGCCGCGAATGAATGCAATATGATCTGCTTCTTCAGGCCACCACACCTCTGACGTTGCCGCTTTGGTCAAATAGACATATCGACCGCCGCGCTGCCGCATTTCAGAGGTATAAGCCATGATGTGCCGCATACCAGTGATATATTGCCCTTCATGCTTCTTCGCCGTGCTGTAGGGCGGATTGGCATATGCTGCACCATTCAACTCGATCAGTTTCGCGGCCCAGTCTTGAGTTAGCGCATTATCTTCAGCAGTGTAATAAGCAGGCGTTTTCGCATTCTCACCGTCACTGAACAGATCCAGGACTAACGGGCCAAACATCGCATTGATGCCCCAGAACAGAGCATCTGGCGTGCGCCACTGATCACCAATCAATTTCAACTTATGCGTTGGGGCGGATTTGAGAACTGCCAGATCATGAACATATTGGGTATTGGCGAAATCAATCATGCAATGGCTCCCCATAACCAGAATTTGGAACCAGGCGATAAAACCAAACACGCTTACCGCTATCCTCATTGCGGACAGTTCTGACCTGTTTCACCAGCCCATGACGGACAGGATTAATTTCACGCAGGCGTGCGCTTATAGCGGTCTGGGTATCACCTTCACCGGGGAACATCTGGGATAATAATTTTTCGAGATCGCGCAGGGTCCGCCAGTCAGCACCACTGGCAGCACTGATCACGCGGTTTAACTGGCTGTTTGCATCACTTAACCGACCAGCCAGGCGCATAGACCTTATATCGTTGTTAATACCAACCCTTTCGGCGTTGGGTACGTGTGGCTTGATCACCATTACGCGCCCTCCCCGACCAGCACTTGGCGGGTTCCGTCTGGCGTTGGTTGTGACACAATGCCTTCAACCTGCATTCTTTCTAGCAGCCAGGCAGCACGGTTATAACCAATGCGGAGTTCACGCTGTAGTCCAGAGATTGATGCCTTGCCGCTTGTCTTGATGAACTTCACTGCTTCAGGGTAGCGATCATCATCGTCCCGTTCTGCACCGTCCAAATCTACCCATGAACTACTGGTTGCCTCTCCGCCTAATGCGGTAACCAAATCCGCAATCAAGGCAGCTAATTCACCCGTCATCAGAATGAAATCGGCATCAAATCGCTGGGCATAATCCTCGCGATCGATATCGTCATTTTGCTCCAGAAGCGTGGCACTGTATTTCACTCTCTTCAGGCTGCCATCATCGGACAACATGAAACTGATACGTTCCCGCCACTCCAAAGCCAACTTGGTAACCAGTTTACCGGCGGCGATATGCCCACGGATCTCGTCACTGACTAAATCCTGATGTTTACTGCGCAGAATGCCACTCTGTTCCAACACAGCCTTTAACTCAGCTTCTTCCTGAAGCACAAACCCAGCAGGCGCGGCACCTGAACGCAACCATTCGGTCAGCGTCAGTTCAATTGGGGTATTAAGTGTCATAGGGACAACAGGCAGTGAACCCATGGTTTTGCGCAGTAATGACAATGCATTTTCAGCTTTCCGCGCGCTAGCGGCATCGATGATGATTAACCCAGCCCCTGCGTTAATCCAGATGGATGTTGTAGAGTATTTGCTAAAGGCCCGTGGCAGCAGAGTCTGGATAACTTCATCTTTCAGCGAGTCTTTTTCTGTTTTTTTCAGTTTACGATGTTGCTCTTGCTCCAAGCGTTCAACTTTACTCGCCAGCTCACGGGCGATAACCGGCGCAGGTAAATCCTTTTTTTCACACTGCAATGTGATCAGGATTTGCTTGTTAGCCACATGCGCTAGCGTGGCGCTTTCGTTACCCATTGGCGATATCCAACCAGTTTTCGCCATATCCTGACTACCACACGGTGTAAATGCGAATTGCGCCATTTGCTCTTCCAGATTGGCGAAAGATACATCGCGGGATAGTTTGTAAATCAACACGTTCTTGAAATTAATGCTCATTGGTCAGTCCTCAGTAACTTGATTATTATGCAAACCGTGGTCGGCGGCCTGCTGCAATGACTCTCGGTGTTTACTGTCCAGAGACTCTTGTAACCTGATACTTTCATCGCGCCATCCTCTTGCCCTTTCCTTCTGATCCTGTTTAATTTTGTCTTTCAACTCGTCTAAAAAATGACGAATTTTTGTTGGTACCCCATTACCCAACTTGCCCTTATCTGATAACAACAACTGATATTTCTCAGCTTTAGGTTTGGGCAAGAGTCCTGTTGTTACCGCCTGTTCAACCGTGCGTTTTACCGTTTCTTTGTCCCATCCCTCCGACACTGACCACTCCGGTGTTCGGCCTGTCCCCTGTGCTGCCTTAGTCAATCGCTCATAGGCCGCAATGAAAGCCATACGCGCACCTACCTTGTCGCCTTCCTGCATAATTGGCTGAGCAATATTCCATGCCTGGGCAATTTCATTCGTCCAGATCACCGTGTTAGCCTCATCTTGCGCAGGTAATGCCAATGCCCACGCCTCATTCGCTGAAAGCCAATCGGGCTTACCGGCAATATGTTGGATATTGCGGATAATATCAGCAGGCTTTGGCGAGAAACGGCCCTGATCCGGATCGGTCAGCCAGTTACTGAATGCCTGGCGCACTGTGTCGATATCGTTGGGCAGCAACGCATTCCAATAGAGTTCCAGCACGGCTTTTGAAGCATCTTTGCCGTATATCGCCAGAGTGGCTTTCATGATTTCTGCAAATTCACGTTTATCATCTAAACCCTGCATACTCACCACCCATCATTGACAAAATCGTCAGCAACCTGTGCATTGCGGGCCTCCAGCGCTTCCTGACGACTCATGCCGGTGTTACCAGCGCACTGATTTTGTGGCCGACTACGATTCTGCAACCATTCAAATTTCAACCCCTGCCAACCGGCGGCCATGGCTTCAGACAACGCATCATCCACAGACCATCCAGCAGCAACCGCTTTACTCAACTCCTTACCCAACATGTTCACCACGGTCTGAGTCATTGGAGCTCGTTTTGCTTTTCGGTGTTTTAGGTAGTCATCCCAAATCTCAGAGCTAACAGCCATCGGAAAAGCGGAGAAGTCTATTGCCGAATGTTTAGCCGCCTTACGTGTGCGCTTCTCTGTAGTAATCTCTGTAGTAATCTCTGTATGATCGAAATGGGGAATCCCTTGCCCGCCAGTTAGGGAATCCCTTGCTGGCGGCTTGGGCTTTTCCTCGTTCGCCAATTGGGGTTTTCCCGTTTCCCGAAATGGGCTTTCCCCATTTGGGGATTTATCAATAGGTTGCGATAGCATCCCATCCAACCGGTCGGTATCAATCTGATAGTAAATACGGTGTTCTAACCGCTTATTTGTTTCTTTCAAAACCCCCGCTTGCTTGAGCTTTTTACGAGCTGTGAGTTGTTCCTCGTAGGTCAATCCTGTTTCAGATTCAATCTCTTCCGTAGTTTTAAAAATGCCAAACTCTGAAGTTTCTTTGCCAGTCCAATAGAAGAACTGGCAGAACAAAATGACTGCGTTTACGCTCCCAAGATATGGAACCAAGCCAGGGTAGTAAGCAATCGGCCGGCCAAATTGGTATATGAGTTCAGATGGCGTCATAGTTCCCCCTACGGCTGCTTTGCATCAGAGGGACTATGTTGGCGGGAATAAAATGCCTGGGTGATACCAGATAAAGCCCCTGTGATAGCCATACGGCGGGCCTCCTGCCCGTCAATAGCCAGTTTTTTACCCACAATACTGGCAATCAATTCTACCGATTGTGTGGTCGTTGGCGTGATGTTAGTCATTGGGATTTCTCCTGGCTGATTGGAAGCTCAGGCAGCCACTCGGGTACCGGCAGCCCGGCTAGTTTTAATTCGGCATGGACGTGAGCCAGCATTTCTGGAGCTTCAGCAAACATCGCCAAAAAACCACGAATTGCAGCCACATTGGTTTCTACTGCGGGGTTTGAATCCAGCGCATTGGCGGTGCTTTTTATGGCCACTGCCTCGCTTTCTGTCCACCTGGTCTTAATCTGATCTTCACGCACGGTATGGAACGGTAAACCGTTCTTTCCCACCTTTTTGCGGGATAGTAATTCCCGCCGAACGTCAGAGGCTATCGCAGCCCCTGCCGTTATACCGGCAGGTTGGTAAATTGTGGTCATTGGTCAGTCCTTAAATATCTTTGGTGATTACACGCATGGACATAAACTGTTAATCGTTTCTTTTTTAGTCCGCCATGGAGGCGCAATGTCCAGTGATAATTCCCTTAGTTACATTAGAGCCTTGGTCGATGTTGTCGCCATTACCGTGCTATCCGGTAGTGATGAACAACATAAGCTCCGCATCAAGCAAAGTCTGGATGCAATCATGAATCATCCGACACTGGAGATTTCACCTGAGGGTCAGGAATTATTTGCTCACTTTGCTGCCCTTCTGGATGGTTCAAGCACTGAGGTTTTCCTTTCAGCACGGATAAGCCAAGAAGATCCAGATCCTGAAAAGTCACACTCTTCCCCTCATTTGCGTTTAGTGAGAGGGGGCAAAGAGGAGTAGCAGTTTTTTGTGTCTTACGTTTAGCTCTCCAGCTAGCGAGCCAACGCTTTGGGCTAATAGTCATTGGTCAGTCCTCTATCTTTACTGATGAGCTGGTTTGGTCAGAACCAGGCTGAGATTTTCCGGGTTACGGCCATAGTCGGCCGGGTTATAGGTGTATGGGATGCAGGAAGATAAATGGCACAACAGGGCAATATCTTCAGGCACACCTTGTGAACGCCACTTACCAACAGCTTGCCCGGTTCGTGGCTTACCTTTTGCAGGAAAGCGGCGGCCAATTTCCGCATTGCTGCCAATTTCAGTTTTCAAAATTTCATATAGTTTCATTGAAACCTCCTCGCTAAGCGTAACTAAAGTGTCGGGTTCGCGCAAGAGAATAACGAAAACAAAGTTTCCAAAGATGGTGTTACTTTGGTGTCAGATTTTAGCTATACACAATATTTGGAGAATTTAATGGCAAGCACTCTGGCTGAAAGGGTTAGCGAACGTAGAGCGGCTTTGAATCTTAGTCAGGAAGAATTAGCCAGGAAAGCCGGTGTATCGAGGGTTGCTATAAGCAAAGCTGAGCTGGGGCTGACCAAAAATTTTAATGGTGATACGCTGTTTAATATTGCCCGTGCTCTTTTATGCAATCCAGAATGGCTTCAGACGGGAAAGGGAAATCCTGAATTACAATCCACATCCAGCGCTAATTGGGATGCGAATGTGAAAGAGAATAAAGACTCGCATCCTGTACAATCCTATGAGTACCCAAAAATCAGTTGGGTTAGCGCGGGGAATTGGTCTGAAGCTATTGAGCCATACAGCCTCAACGAAATAGATGATTGGGTCACTACCACCAAATATGCGGGCCAAAACGCTTTTTGGCTTGATGTTAAAGGGGACTCCATGACCTCCCCGGTGGGGCTAACCATTCCAGAAGGTATGTCAGTATTAGTGAATCCTGATATCGAACCCACTTCGGGTAAATTGGTGATTGCTAAATTAACTGATGATAATGAGGCTACATTCAAACGTTATATTGAAGATGCTGGCAATAAATATCTCAAACCGCTTAACCCTCAGTATCCAATGATAAAAATCAATGGTAACTGTCGTATTATTGGGGTTGTCGTTGAAGCCAAATGGGAAAATTTATAGGGAGATAGCAATGTATTGTATGAAATGCGGCGCATCAGTTGAGCCCCATAGCAAGTATTGTTCATCATGCGGAACTCAAGTTAGTCAACCAAGCCAAATAAATCCCTCAAATACCTGGCTGAGTGATTCGCCTAAAAGGCAGCAAACCATTATTGATCCAAAACCTGCCGCAACAACAGAAAATAGCCTCATAGGTTTTATCAAAAAATGGGGCACGAGAGCTATTATTCTCATTGTTGCTACTATCTTTGCTGTCCTCGCTAAAGATTTAGGGCGCACACTAACAGATAAATCAGATAATGCTTCAATTTGGGAAAAAGCCGTACCAGCATTTGCTGAAGAAAAAATCAAAATTGGCATCCCTAAGCGTTTAGATGACAACACCCTTTTAACTGATATGTTTGTCAAAGAAAAAAGCATTAATTATATATATAAAATAAATGATATGAGTCCTGATGACGAAACGGTTATTCACGCTAAAGCCGTTGCGAAAGAAAGTTTTACCCATGCACTTTGCGACAACATTCTCATCGATAAATATCAAGGCTCAGTTAACTATATTTACCAATTCCCCACAAAGACATTGACCGCCACCTTTAATAAATCAGACTGCCCACCTCGTTAACTCCCCCATCTTTCAGAAAAACCACACTAAATGGTTTTTCACAACAGCGCCCGAAACTAAAGTATCAAATCTCACTTGACGCAATCCGAAACTATAGTTACATTTAGATTCAAGAACAGAACCACCACCCGAAACAATGGGTACGCTCTTTAACAAACAGGTTAAGTGACACTAAACGGTCCGCGTGTACCGGTCACGGCTCAGCTAAACCACGAATCACCCACAATTGAGGAAAAAATCATGAAGTGGACTTACCCTGCCTCTGTCAGTGTGAGGAGGTAGGTATAAGATCACTGATAACGGTGTTTACATGAATAAACCTAGCCTAGATATACAACTACAAATAAAGGAACTACTGGAAAAATATCCGAGCTTTACTTTCCAGCAACTCAATAACTGGCTGAATAAAGACGGTCTTATGCTGTCAATTCGCACTATTGAAGAAAATCAACAGTTAGTGGGCACTGATATAACGATGAGTAACTCGGTTCCCTGTGGGAAGAACCTCAAAAGCAATCTCCAGTAATGGTTCTTCTGGAGTGGTGTTTGCCAGCGATGCATAAAATGCTCTTCTCTCTGGTGGCATATTTCTTACCAGCTTTTCGGCATGTGTACTGATTTCAAATATCCCGCACTCGACACATTTGTAAGCTATGTAGTTAGAAGAATCGGTGAACACATAGCTTCCAGCGCTATCACATAGCGGGCAAGTAGATTCAAATCTTTCTTTCATACAAAAATCCTTACTTGTTGTGGTGACAGCAAGGATAGCACGCGCCGGGCGTGGATAAATATCCCGGAAAAAACCAACTGAGGACTGACCAATGGCCACAACATCTCGTCAAAAGCGTATGGCAAAAAAACGCAATGCCCATATCCAGGCACTGGCAAAGCGTGAAAGTAACCGAGTTGAAAAAGCAGTATTAGTTTTGGTGCGGTGTAAACCGATGCCAGATATGCCAGCAGTACCCAGCAAGCCCAGAACTTCAGCAGATCCAGAGAAACGGATTGCAGCAGTTGCCCGCCAAAAGATGCGTGGTTGCAGTAAGTTACCTCGCGGCGTGCGTTAAGCATTAATTAGCAGGAAAGCAAAATAAACCATCGGAGCTACAGCTTAGGCTGTGGCTCTTTTTTTTCACCTAAAAGGAACCAATATGAGCAATTTACCAGCAATTAGTATGAAGCAGATTGAATCTTCCCAGATCCACAGCATCGGCCATGACCCAGTTAACAACATTCTGGCGATTCGTTTTAAGTCGAAAGGTGAACCGGCGGCCCTGTATCACTACAAAAACGTGTCCGCTGATGATTACGCGGCATTCTCCGGCGCTGAATCAATTGGCTCTCACTTCTACCGCAATATCAAGCCAGATACAGATCGCTACCCATTCCAACGCATTAACGAAAAGAAAGACGGCGAATAAGTGGCTTTACCGCTGCCTCTGTTCGCAGGGGCTTCGGCAACACTCCTTACCGTGAGGTGCATCGTGAATGAATACAACTATCAGCGAATGGTTGAGCAATCGCTGGAACAATATGACCGCCTATTGATTTCGGATCCTGATGAGCAAAAGGAATTAGGCAAGCGGATTGAGTTTTTACGCCGCCATTCGAAAATGCTCGGCGCTTTTAAAACCGCTGTCAAAAATGGCTGCTTTATTGCGGGTGCAAGTACCCATTACCTTGCAGCACTTACCGAAACAACCGCTATGGAACTCTATCTGGATGAGGTGCAGGAGGAAATATTTCTCCGTGTTGCCAAAGCAGAAAGAGCCATGGAGTTAGATGCAACACAAAGCACCTTCATAGACTAGGAATAATAATCGCGATAATTATTTGATAGCCTTTTCAATAAAAATTGCTCTGCAATTAGCAAGGAATTCATTCTTTGTTGCTATTGGATCTGCTTTAATCTCAGCCCCCATTTCTGGGTTAGCCTTAGCCTGATTCAATATCGATCTTAAATAGTAATAAGCCGATTTATTAAATTCAGCATCAGCAGATTTTCCTATTTTTTTATTGAAATCATCCCAAACGCTAACGCCTGCGGCGATAGCAAGCTCGTCTGATTTTCCTTCACTGAAATAAGCTTTTAGTGTTTGAAAACCGGCAAGGCAGTTTGTATCTAATATCGTTAGAGTCTTATACCAAGATGCCTCTGATTCTTTGCCTTCACATCCAGTCAGACGATACTCACTTTTCTCATTCTTAGAAAGATCTGAACTCACGTAGATAGTTTTGTGTTGAGTATAAGCAAAGGGAATGAAATCAGCCTCTTGACTATTTTCCCCTGTAATACGGACCTCACCACAAACAAACGTTTCGCCGGTAGAGTTGGTTACTTCAGTGATTGACCGATATTCCACTGTTTTCGGGTTCTGCATGCCTTCACGCATCACCTTTTCCATGGCTGGAATATCTACAGCAAATGCTGATGGAATACTAAGAATTGATGCTAATAAAACTACAAGTTGTCTTTTCATACCTTTTCTTACTTATCCATATCCTAAAAGAGAAAAGCCCCAGCGATTAAGCCGGGGCTATCCCAGGAGTGCGGGACCAACCGCAAACCTACTGAGGACTGAACAATAACCACGAGGATTATTATCAGCGTGGTTGAGTGACCAAACCCAACCATGGGAAAGCATACCATGACTATTGAATTCATCAAGAAACTCCAATACCGCCACCGCGTTACCGGCGACGACTTCAACCTGTATCCCAAACAATCTGGCCTGAAATTCTTCTTCGCCTGTGTTTTAGGCGCGTTCATGTTTCTGGCTATCGCTGTCAAAATCTGAGGGCTGACCAATGACCACCCAAGCAGTAACAACCAGTAATCTCCCGTCCGCCGTGGTTGGGTTGAATATTGACGAACCAACGTGGAACGCGCTGAAAAACAGTATTTACCCTGGCGCTAAAGATGATTCAGTCATCATGGCGGTGAGTTATTGCCGCGCCCGCCAGTTAGATCCGCTGATGAAACCCGTTCATTTAGTTCCTATGAGCGTGAAAGATGCGGTAAGTGGTAAATATGAAATGCGTGATGTGGTGATGCCCGGTGTTGGGCTCTATCGCATACAGGCAGACCGCTCTGGTAACTATGCCGGTGCACAGGAACCCGAATTTGGCCCTGACCTCACACAAGTTTTTAACGGAGTAGAAATTACTTTCCCTCAGTGGTGCAAATACACCCTGAGCAAACTCATGCCTAACGGCACTATCGTGGAGTTCAGTGCAAAAGAGTATTGGCTGGAAAACTATGCCACCGCGGGCCGCGATACTCAGGCACCCAATGCCATGTGGAAAAAACGGCCCTATGGGCAACTCGCCAAATGCTTTGATGATGAAACTGAAATACTCACTGATGAAGGGTTTCAGCTATTTTCTAAAGTAACAGGGAAAATATTACAAGTAACAACTAATGGTTTGGAATCATCCTCTGCAATTCCATTTGTGCAGCCTTATAGCGGCTCAATGGTAACAGCGAATGGTAGTCGCTTGAATTTTAGCGTAACACCAAATCACGATATGTTAACGAACAACGGAAAAGTAGAGGCAGCAACACTATACCAAAAAGCTACGACAGATAGTTCTAAGTGGGCAATTCCGAGATCTGTTGTTTCAAATCGTCCTGATGCGAATATTAGTGATCAACTTTTATACTTAGTTGGGTACCTATTAGCCGATGGCTACCACTCTGGATACCATCAAATCAGGGTTTCCGTATCTAGGCTCTATAAAATAGAAGCTTTATTTTCTTTGGGATTGCATAGCAAAGTATCAGTAAAAAAAGACGCTGGCAGAGAGGCTGTGACCGGCAAAAGAATCATTAAAACCATCAGGGATAAGAAGAGTTTTACGTATGATTTTAGCTTAGTGTCAAAATATATGACGGCCGATAAGCGTGTTCATCCTGAATGGATTTTATCATTATCATCTCGGCAGGCAAAAATTGTTGTTGATTCCCTTTTAGAATTTGATGGATCTCACAATGGCTCTGTACGCCGCTTACATCAACGAAATACCAATGTCATATCTGCATTTGAGTTATTAGCCATTCAAGCTGGTTATTCAATAAGTAGCCCTTCCGTACAAAAAAGCGATATTGGCTCGTGCTCATTATTCACCCTTTCTGAAACAACCACTTCACCAGTAGTGAAAGGCCTCAGTAAAAACTCATCATCATTAGTAATAACTCAAAACACCTCCGGCAAAGTATGGTGCGTAACAGTACCATCAGGTGTCATTGTTGTGCGTCGCCACGGGTTATCTATGCTCTGCGGTAATTGCGCCGAAGCCCAGGCACTACGTAAAGGGTGGCCGGAAATTGGTCAGCAGCCAACAGCAGAGGAAATGGAAGGTAAAAGTCTTGATGTGAATGAAGGTAAGGAACACAGCCAAGGCAGCCAGCAACCAAGCCAGCCGCAGGCACTACCAGAATACAGCGCGGAACAATTTCAACGCGCGCTGGCTGACTGGACAACACTGATCAATAAAGGCAAGAAAACCGCCGCGCAAATCATCAACACCATCGAAAGTAAATACACCCTCACCTCGGCACAAATCAAAACTATCGAACATCTGGAGGCAGAAGATGCAAATCATTAATGTCCAGCAAGGCACGCCAGAATGGCACGCCTTACGCAGTCGCCATTTCACTGCCAGCGAAGCCCCGGTAATGATGGCAGCCTCCAGTAAAATGCGCCGCGATGAATTGCTGAATATGAAGGCCACCGGCTCGGAACGGGAAATCAGCGATTGGGTACAAACAAACTTGTTCGATAAAGGCCACGCGCATGAAGCCACAGCGCGGGTCATCGTAGAATCCATGATCGGTACCGAATTATTCCCTGCAACTGCCATCGATGACGATGGCTATTTGTTGGCTTCCTTTGATGGCATGACCATGATGGAAGATGTGTTGTTTGAACACAAAATGTGGAATGCCACACTGGCGCTGGCGGTGAAAAATAAAGACCTGCCGCCAGAATATTACTGGCAGTTGGAGCAACAACTTGCCGTAAGTGATGCAGAAAAAGTCATTTTTGTGGTATCGGATGGCACCCAAGAAAACTTTGTCTGGATGGAATATTTACCGGTGCGCGGGCGGCGCAAGGAATTGATGGCGGGTTGGCAGCAATTTGAACAGGATTTGAACGGTTACACAGCCCCTGAGATAAAAGACATACCGCAAGGTAAAGCCTTAATGCGCCTCCCTGCCCTATTGGTGGAGATAGAGGGCGCGGTAAAAGAATCAAACCTGACTGTTTACCAGAATCAGGCGCTGGCCTTTATTCAATCCATCAACACTAATCTGGTGACCGATCAGGACTTCGCTGACGCCGAAGAAACCGTTAAGTTCTGTGAAAAAGCAGAGAAAGAACTGGATCTGATTAAACAGCAGGCACTGTCTAAGACTGAGCAGATTGATCTACTTTTCCGCACCATTGATACCTTGCGCGATGAAATGCGAAACAAACGGCTAGACCTGTCAAAACTCGTTAAGTTGCGCAAAGAAGCTATTCGCCTTGAAATACTGAATAAGGTAAAAGCCGCTCTTGCTGAGCACATTGCCGGTATCAATAAACAGTTGGCTATTGTCACTCTACCTACTATCCCGGTTGATTTTGCCACTGCTATCAAAGGCAAGAAAACCCTCACCTCTTTGCAGAGTGCAGCCAACGATGAACTGGCCCGCGCCAAAATAGCCGCGAATCAATTAGGTAAGAAGTATCAGGCCAATTTAGTGTTATTTGCTGATATTGAACCGGCTTATAAAAATCTGTTCGCTGACATCAACCAGATAATTGCCCTTGAGCACGAACATCTGGCGCTGATGATTGATCAACGCATTACCCGGCAAAAACAGATTGAGGAACAGCAGCGACAACAAGCAGAGCAACAACAAGAAGAATTGAAAAAACGGCAACTGGCCGCCGTAGCGCTCGTAACAGAAACCGCTACCGTAATCACAGCAGTAACTCCCCATCAGCCGTTGCATCCTGAGGGTTCGGTGAGTTTTCCTGACCAACTGGGTAAAACAGCAAATGCGGCAACAATAGACAAGCCAGCTAATTGGATTGCCCAAATTGATGCTGATTTAGTAGCGGCAGGAATTGAGCTTACTACTGAAACAGTTAACCGCCTGTACAACGCGGTAAAAGCTGGCCGGATCCGCTATTTCTCTATCACGCAATAACCTTTCATAACCTGCCCCGGCAGGCATTCCACAGGTAACCCATCATGACCACACAGGCCACAACTGCCAGTGTGCTGGAGTCATCTCTGCGTCCAGTTCGGGCGCAGTTAGACCTTGCCATCGAGCAGACTACCGGCACCGCACAGCGCTCTATAGAGAGCGCGACTGTTTTACTCAACCAAGCACAGTCCCTATGTATTGAACAACTCAACATTGAGACTGACGAGTACAACCTTTTATTCGACCGTTTAGAAAAAACTGAAAACGACCTAACCACGAAATCCTTGGCGTTAACACAAGTGCAGGAACGCATAGAAAATGCAGACCTGTCAGTGAGTGAAGCCAATGCACAGCGAGACAGTATTTCAGCCAAATACAATCTTTCACTTTCAGACCAACGCGTGTTGGCTACTGAGGTGAATCGGTTGAAGTCACTGAATCCTGAAAAAATGAAAATCCAGATCGTTCGCCTCAAAGATGATTTGGAGAGCAAGCGCACGCTGTTAAACCAGCAACTAACAGAGATCCGGCGATACAAAAAAGAGGTGGCAGAAAAAACCAGCAAACTGGCTGTCATGGTCAATGTTAATGACCAATTGAATAATGCCGTTTCTGACCTCACCAACCGGATCCAGCGTATGGATGGTGACGTCGAACCAACCTATTACCGTGGTCATGATGGCACTGAGTTTTACTTTTATACCTTCCAGTGGGGGCTAAAACTGCGCTCAGGTGATTACGATATGCAGCTCATTAACGATATTGACTGGCATATTGAAATCCGCACCACCAGCGGCATTGGCCTGATCGTTTCGGTGAATGAGTGGGCATTGCCGGTCTACCCGATGGTTGATGACTTCAAACAGAACTGGCCGGATGGCCTAACACCCGCAGTTACCCAGCGTATTCGTGATCTGCTTGAGCCTACTCACCCACATTGGGTGAAGCGGGCCGAATGGGCCGAAACCGTACTGACCGAAACCCTGCCGTTGAAAGAACAACATTTAGAACTGCTGGCCCGCGCGGGGATCCATTCTTTGTTTGATGTTGTCCGTCGAACGCCGGATATGTTGGCTAATGTCGTCAAAGGCTTCGGGGCTGCCAGCGCCCGCCAGGTACATGCTCAATGCACCCGAATCGTCAAAGACTGGGAATTAGAGCAGAAACAAAAGGAAGCCGCATGATGGATGAGGAACTGAACCTAAGCAACGGCTGCTATTTTAAGGAAGATGACCGGGCCGACTACACCGCTTGCATCATCTGGCTAATGCGCTCCCGCGCAGAGATCCGCAGTGGTAATCCCTATCGACCGATGCCAAAACCGATTTATCCCGGTAATGAGCAATGGCGTGGCTTATCTCAGGTGAATACGGTCGATATCGGTATTCGTAAACGCTACTCACTGGAAGTTTTACTGGCTATCTATCAGTTTCACCGCGCTGGCCACAATGAAAACGTGATTGCCAGTGATACCGGTATTCCGGTGACCACTATCCGCAAGATGTTAGAGCATAAAACCCAGAGCCAGCGCAAAGCATGGCAATTGGCGCACCAGCTCCGCATCCCCTCCAAGAGAGACATTATCAACCGGTTAATACGGGAGATTTAGTTGTAGAGGAAAACCCCATGAGTATGGGTAATTTATTTCGAAAAAATAAACTGAGGACTGACCAATGACCAACGATAAAACTCACCAGATTGATGCACCAACATTTTCTGTATCCCAGCAACCTACTGAGTTGCCCCTTTCAGCCTTACTTACTCAGCGTTGCGTCGAATTTTCCAACAGCCCGAAAGCTGTCGAAATTATCGACAAAGGCATTGAAAAACTCTTTGGTAACTTGGTTGAAGATGCTTTCGGCTCATATAGCAACTTCAGCAAGGTCATGAAAAACGCAATGAAAGCCGCGCTGCCTACCAACGTCGAGAACATCATCGAGCTGGAACGCTATAACAGCCTTATAACCCGATTAATGCGCGAAAAATGGGAAACGGCTGGTATCGAAAGCGGCATAGTCAAAAAGATGGATGAAATGATAACTGAGTTCACTTCAGAGGGAGTGATACCAAAATTCATTAAAGCATCTGATCTCTGGGCGGCGTTTGTAGAAGATAACAGTGAAAGAGCCAGCGAAGAACGTTGGGATAACCCTCAGTCCATTTTTGAAGATGACCGTGATGATGGTTTTATTTATGTCGGATTACACGCCGAACCGGCTGGCGGTTATAAAACAGAAGTTAGCAAAGCATACAACTGCGATGTCTATTTGGGTTTTCGCGCTGAGCGTGTAGATGGATGGAGAAGCGCGCAAATCCTACACGACGAATGTCCAGTCTATGAACTGTTCTCAGGCAGTTTGGAGCATAACAAGATACTTGGCAAAAGAATCATTAAAGCATATAGCCGCTTTGAGAAGCTTGTACTTGCGCTATATCACGGTGGAAGTCTCTTAGTGTGGGATTCGGCACCAGACGACCTTTATTACCCTGGCAACGATTAATCAGGAGCGAGGTATGTCTCAGGAACTGGCTTTGAAATTTAGCACCGCAGATCCAGAACAACTACTGGGCATACTTCCTACGAAAGAGGTTCTAGATTAATGAATAATGAAATCGCTTTATCAAATAGGTTTGATTATTATGGAGTGGAGATTTCACCACAAAATAGAGATTTACCAAGCATTTATCCATACCAAAAAACATTGGCATAAGTAAGGTTAATACTTTATAGAAATACAAACACCCCTTAATAAATAAGGGGCTGTGTTAGGTTAAGTAGATTAAGCATTAATTAAATGTTTACTTTTCCTTGTAAACATCTGCAGTAGCATGGATTTTATTATTTGTGTTAGCCGAAGTAAGTACGTATATATCACCTCCTTTCTCATCGGCCTTTTTAGATAGTTCAGTCTTTGCATCAGACTGCGATACTTCGCCGGCAGTGGAAATGTGTGCAACTTTTACATAGTGACCTTTCACCTTTTCAAAATCTACTTTTGACATTAACTCTGCTGACATCACATTGAAAGTGAGAGCACTAACGAAAATACACAGTATGTATTTTTTCATAAAATATTCCTTTAGTTGGTAGTGTGTATGGCATTCTAATAAAACTGACTAGTTACATTTAACCAAGTTTAAGTATCTACTAATTTATATATGTAATGAACCACACCTGTTGATAACATGTCTCGTTGTATATATTCCCTCTATTATTTCTGATAAAAGTTTTTCGGGATTATTATCAATGATCAAGGTAGAGATAATGCATCCAACTAGTCATTCGCAGTAGCACCTTACGCATAACAGAAACATGAGTAAAATGGTCAGAATAAACAGCAACCTGAGCAAAAATACCATCAGGTAATGCCTCTACATCAACATTGGATTCCAGTTCAATGACAGCCAATACACCATCAGTACCAGGAGTAATGCTCAGTGATTGCAATGCTCCCTGAGCCTGATATGTTCCTCCAGGAACTACGGGTAGAATTCTGACGAGTTTCCCTTGGAAAACCTGGCCTGGTAATGCATTAAAAACAACTTCAGCTTCATCACCAGCTTGCAGGCGCAGCAATGAATTTTGACGGAATTGCGCAATAATCTGCCGTTTTTGTTCCGGAATAAAAACCATAACCGGGCGCAACGGGAGTGCTGCAGCATAGGTTCCGGGACGGATGAGCACCTGAGTTACATAACCGTTACTGGGAGCGCGGATAATGGTTTGTTCAAGATTGTATTTGGCTTCTGCTAATTGGGCTTTGAGGCTGACTATCTGAGATTGTTCCCCATTTATAACGCTATCTATCTGACTTCTTATTTGTGCCTGTTCGGCTACTGAACCTTTCACGAGCGCATCTTGCGCCAGATAGTTTTGTCGCGCATTATCAATATCACTTTCAGAAAAAGGATTAACTTTTGCTCTACTTCCTCGAACATAGCGTTGGTAGTCTTTATATAATCGATCCCGTTCGGCAGTCACACCCGATGTATTGGCCATCGCCTCATCTAATTGCCCCTTAAGAACCAGCGTATTATGGATTGCCGTTATTAAATCAGCCTGTAGTCGATCAACTCGAGCCTGATACCTAGTTGCATCAATTTTAAAAAGTATTTCACCTTTTTCTATAAATACATTTTGTTTATTAGTGACTTCACTAACCACTCCAGTCACCTGAGGTGTGATAGGAATAGAAATAACGGCCTTTTGTGCTTGAAAAGTATAGGGATGATTATAGTTCATCAATAAAATTAGCGCGCCAATTAAAAAAACACCACCTAATGCAGCGGTGGGAACAGTCCATTTATTTACCGGTATTTTGAATATTTTAAATATGGACCAGGCAAACGCAACATATGTTAAAATAATGAGTAAATCCATGATGTTACTCCGCTGGAGGAATTGTATTATCGGCCAGTTTTACTTCTAAATCTGTTACGCGCTGCTGGAGATGGGCAAATGAAGCCTCCTGACCTTGCATACCCCAACCACGTTCAGGCCGATATAGGGTGGCCCATATCCATAAAAATGGCCATATGACATGCAGAGTGAACAGGCTTACCCATCCTGCAACATGAATAGCATCAGCATGAGGATGATTCCGTGATTTTGCAATCAGATAGGGAATATCATGAAGAATTATTATCCCGTAAAAAATCACGAGGAGGACAAAAATAAGCACACCTAAAGCAAAATAATTAAGGAACATAGCCACCTCGAATAGACGAACTGCTCATCATCAATAAAGATAGACATATCTTTTCATAATTGTTATTGAAACTGTAAAATTTTTTACAGAACTCAATGCATCATATTACTTAAAGAGATAACCGCATTTAACAGGGATGCTTATTTCTTTTCAAAATGAGGGTAATACTACCTGCCATGAATCGATGGATAATTGATAAGTAGAAAACTACATCCTTACATTTTCATCGCACTTAGCAAGAAAGTAGGTGATGTATAACAATGATCACTATTGGACCAAGTTGCCAAATCCGTTCCTTTTGCACCAAAAATCGAATTCGTATTTGTTCACTAGTTGAGTGAGAGATAATACTACCGAACTATCTGCGGCCAAGAACGACGATTCTGTTGGAAATCGCTGCATTATGCTCATAATTTCAAACAATGATCAGCTCATTGAAAATACAAAACAGATTTATTATCTGATCTGCCACTCGTTGAGCATAAATAGTTAAACTTTGTTAGATATATCTGTCTATTGTACTTCAACCATGTATCCATTTAACGATCAACGACCTTACACTTGTCTTTCATCAGAGCCTGAATCAACAACAATTCATCATTACAGTTTATAGTACTGTAGTCTAGCCCCTTTATTTCATTGGAGATCAGGTAGAGAAAACAAGCACTGGGGTAAGCTGCTGGGAAAACCCGGATAATATAACGATTCCCGATATCTAAGTTGCCCCTTGTGGGTAGATTATACCTTTATTGCTTATAAGTGATTGGTCACACCACGAGATTGATAATTGACTACATAATAAATAACACATAATAATTCTAAAGAAACAGTAGTACATGCCCTCAATGTTAGTTCCCAAAATAGGAATTTAATTACTAACCACAAACAAGACACGAATCAACTGTAACCCTCACCATCTAGACATTCATAGCCCCTTACCACCCCAGACCAAACGACCATAATAGGGCGTAACATCTTTGCGCCCTTTCCTACTGAGGAAAGACCAATGACCAAACTACTGACATTAGAAGAATGGGCGGAAGAAACCTACCGCAGTAAGCAACCAACACCCCAGACACTCCAACGCTGGGCGCGAGGCGGCAATATTTACCCTGCACCTGAAAAACATGGGCGCGAGTATCGTGTACAGCCAGGCGCGATTTATATTCAGCCTAAAAGTTATCGGCTGGCAAAAGAAATACTCAAAACGTCATCCAGCACAAGTTCGTCACTGATAGAGAGAATTAATCATGGCATCAAGGCCAAAACGATATGATGCCAACTTACCCAAAAATCTGACATATCGGCGATATTACAAATCTTATTACTGGCGAAATCCACTTACAGGAAAAGAGATCCCTCTGGGACAAATCGCCCGGAGGGATGCCATCTCTCAGGCCATTCAGGCTAACAACTATATTGAATCAAACTTTCAGCCAGTAGCCCTACTGGAACGATTGCAAGCCCCTGCCCCAACTCCTGCGGCTAAAGCCGAAGTTAATACCGTAGCGAGTTGGCTAAAGCGCTATTCAGAGATATTAAAGCGTCGTGAGCTGGCTGAGAACACTATGAAAATGAGAGTCCTGCAAATCGGATATATTAACCAGCAATTTGGAGATAGGCCGATCGAAACCGTTACCACCAAGCATATCGCTGATTTTATTAATACCTATGTCGATAATGGTAAAAGTTCGATGGCGGTAAATCTACGTTCTGTTTTGTCTGATGTTTTTCGCGAAGCAATAGCTGATGGTTTAATTAGCAGCAATCCAGTGGAAGCAACACGCACGCCATCACCAAAAGTTAAGCGGGAACGACTTGACTATGCCGCCTTTTGCAAAATTTATGAGGCTGCTGGCCAACAACGGAACTGGGTTCAACTCAGCCTAGCGTTGGCGCTGATTACCGGCCAACGCCGTGATGACGTGCGGCAACTAAAAAGAAGTGATGTACATAATGGCAAGCTTTGGATAGTCCAGAGTAAAACCAAGATGCAGATAGCGATATCGCTATCATTACGGCTGGAAATAATGAATACCACGGTTGGGGAAATTATAGAGAAGTGCCTGAATAATAGTAAAAGTGAATATCTCATCAGCTCATCCAATAAAAGTTCAGGTAGAAAACCGGGAGCTTTGAATGCAGACTCGCTTACCAAAGCATTTGTTAAAGCATTGAAGGCTACCGATCTGGTTTATGAAATATCCCCCCCCAGCTTTCACGAGATCCGCAGCCTGGCGTCGCGTCTTTATGAAGCGGAATACGGTAAGGAATTTGCACAGAAATTGCTTGGACACAAATCGATGAAAATGACGAATGTATACCTGGATTCACGTAAAAATGAGTGGGTTGAGATTTAGGCCGAGTATAGGATTTCGGGGAAATTTCGGGGGATTTCGGGAGAAACAGAAAAACACCATTAAAATCAACAACTTAAAAAGAGACCGAATACGATTCCTATATTCGGTCTAGGGAAATGGCTCTTGGGAGAGAGCCGTGCGCTAAAAGTTGGCATTAACGTAGGCTTGTTCAGCCATACTCTTTAAGAGTAGTCGAGGACATGTGTTTCGCCAACTTAGCAACAGAAGTAATTAATAACGGTTGCAAACTAATTTAAATGATACAAATTAGCCTACCAGTTAAGAAAGGTAATTATCTGTTAAATAGAAAATAAAGGCCGTAGCGATGCTCAAGTTGTCGTGCTTACTTTTCGCATAAAGTCATCGCACGCTGTTGGAAAGGTAGCAAACTCATCTTTTGACCAGGGTTCTCGCTATCATCTAATAATAAAATATCTAGCGGTTTCGCAAGGACATGGCCTGCTTTCATTTGTTCAGATGCAACATCATTAAGTGGATATTGCGCTAATGTGCTGGGATTTATCACAAACAAAGCTCCCCCTGAGCGGCATTCCAACATCACCTCTTCTCGGGTAAATGCCCATTGTTTGCCAAATTCAAACTTACTGACAGTCACTATTTTCCCAGCGGCAAAAGCATTCACGGATAACATCAGTAACGATAACGTCAGCACCAAACCTTTCATTTCAATCATCCTCAATTAACTGATTGTTTTGATTTTCTCGCATAAAGAGGAGGCGATGCAAGCTTAACGGCAATAACTATCAGGTATAATTTTTCACTATACCGGTGCCATCGTGGCAAAAATACTCACTAAAAGTAATACCGCAGCGCCAAGGACGATTTCAGCACAGCTGTTTACTACTAACCAATAGTGGGCTTTTACTGGCAATTTGCGCAGCATGGGAACAATCAGATAGCGGTTAATGATCGCGACAACAATCATAAACAGTACCAATATTGCCTTGCTGAGTAATAGCATCTGATAGACAGATGTCAGCGTTAAAGAGGCCTCACGTAATATAATAATGCTGTTAATCACACCGGTGGCCAATACCAACGCAACTGCCAAATGTCCCCAACTTGAAAACTGAATCAACGTCGTGATGGCTTCACGTTTCACATCATCCCGACGTGTATATGCAAGGCAAACAAGCAACGCGGGCAAGCATCCCAACCAGTAGCCCGCACTGAGCAGATGTATGATTTGGTTAGTCTGATGAACCCATCCCAGTACACCATCGTGCATTGCAGCGTGCCCGGTAAATGCCAAACTAGCCAGTAGCAAGGTTGAGCAAGCCACCATCAACTGATAGTAAAGACGGGTTGTGCCGAGTAATACTACCCACATACTCAATATGGATAAGCCGAGATGCCATTGCCATATCTCGCCAAAACGAGTCCCCAACACCGCCCACCATACACTCAGTCTGTAGGTATCAGACCAGCCATCGCCCATCATGCCAGCTTGAATGGCTAAAAGCCCGATAGCTGAGGCTAGCCCCAGAAAGGTGCTGAACATAAGGAGTGGCGATAAGCGGTTTTTGAGTATCGAAGAAAAACGGTCTGGTGCGAGTACGGCGGTGAAAATACTGATACCAAACATCAGCATCACCGCCAAAAAATGCAGAAAGCGACACAGAACGAATAGAGTCGCCAGTGACATATTATTTCACTGTGAAGCTGTATGTGCCTTTGGTTTTATGACCATCAACAGACACAACATGCCATGAAACATTATATTTACCTGCTTTCAATGCACTATCGATCGGCAAAATTAATTGCGTGTTGTTGGCTGGATCCAATTTGAGTTCGCCAGTTTTCACCACATCGTTATCTGGGCCTGTCACTTTCACGCCACTGAAATTCAACTCAATACCTTCAGAGAAGCCCAGTGTCACGGCCTCTGGCGCTGAGCCGATGGTGGCATCAGCAGCAGGAGATTCAATTTTCAGATGCGCGTGAGCCAATGCTTGCTGACTGGATAGTCCAACAAATAACACAATAAGTGCCGAAAGCATGCGGCAAGAAGAACGTACTTTGTGAATAAACATAATATCCCTTAGTCAATGGGGAGAAGAATCAATCTGCTACCAACCATATCCTATATTGGCAGCGCGAACCCCTATCACTTCCAGTCAATTGCACTACCTGTGAGGTAGGACACAAAATAAAACGCCAAATTATGAGTGGCGATTGAAATATAACCAATAACTGAGCAGCAATTAATCTCATCCTGCCCGTCACCTTTTATCATAAATGATAACGATTTGAATATAGCAAGACAAGAAACCATAGCTAAACAATATGTTATTAGCACAAAACAATAAAATTAAGAGGAAACAGCAGCGGTGAGGATGGCGTATATACAATAAAAAACCGCAGTTTCCGGTTCCACTAAGCAGTGGATAGAAACTGCGGCAAGTTCAAATCAAGCCCAAATATTAAGCCTGAACGTGGTTTTGCGCTGCCATTGTTTTTAAATCTTTATCGACGAAGAACAATGAATTGCCGCTATTACCCACCAATGCCAGTTTATCCAGGATAGATTTGAACAGTTTTTCTTCTTCATGCTGTTCAGCCACATACCATTGCAGGAAATTGAATGTGGAGTAATCGTGGGTAGTCATTGCAACATGGGCGAGTTCATTAATTTGAGTCGTAATGAGTTGCTCGTGTTCGTAGGTCAGTTTGAATACATCAGCCAGTGATGCAAAATCAACCGGCGGTGCACTGATAGTGCCTAATATCGGCATGGAGCCTGTCCCACTCAGGTATTCAAACAAACGCTGCATATGCTGCATCTCTTCTTGAGAATGCTCTTTTAAAAAAGCAGCAGCCCCTTCAAAGCCTTTATCACTACACCAGGCACTCATCTGCAAATAAAGATTGGCCGAGTAAAATTCCAGATTCAGCTGCTCATTAAGCTTCTGTGCCATTTCTGTTTTCAACATAATAATTCCCTAATTTTTATAATGCAGGTAAGCAACGGTTAACCTGGGGTATTATGCCAAGATAAAAACAAAATAAGAACACCCTATTCACATTAATATCTATAAATAACCTAACAACATGATTTATATCTTTTTTATAAAATATGCATTCATGAAGTTAATTATTATAAGAATCATTCACATTACCGCACAAATACTAAAAAGAATGATTCCTATTTGCGCTCAAATTAAATTAATAACATTACGAATGTTGCAGGTTAATATTATTTAAATACAAAGGGTTTTAAACTAGCATAATTGAACCACATTACCCACTTGCCAATGTCTACCCACTGCATTACCTTTTGCGCCATAACTGCCCACACAGCACGAAGGAGAAGACAATGGGATATAATCTGGCTGAGCTTTCTGACGAAGAAACAGCAAAAATGAATGTTGATCTGGCCGCCTCTGGTGTCGCATTTAAAGAGCGCTACAATATGCCAGTCATACCTGAAATGGTTGCACGAGAACAACCTGATGAGCTACGGGAGTACTTTTTGCAACGGCTGGCACACTACCGTAGTGAGTCCAATAAATTCTCTCGCTTGCCGTATGAGCCCAAAATGAAATCATAAGAAAAAGGCTCCCACATAGGGTCTGCGGGAGTTTGTCGGCAACAACGGCTAGAGTTTTCGAGCAAACTTGTCGGTTGCAAGAATCAGTTGATGCAGGATGCCCGGTTCGTCAAAGGAATGCCCTGCACCTTCAATAATATGCAATTCAGCTTCCGGCCATGCTTTTGCTAAATCCCATGCATTCTGTGGCTGACAAGCCATATCATATCGCCCATGAATAATTACCGCTGGGATATGGCGAATGCGCGTGACATTATCCAGCAATTGGTTATCGCTATCCAAAAAACCCAAGTGGGTAAAATAGTGATTTTCAATGCGGGCAAATGCCAAAGCAAAGTCATCTTCACCGAAGGACGCCGCGCTTTTGGCGGGCAATAGGGTGACAGTTTCGCCCTCCCATAGACTCCAAATTTTAGCCGCCTCTAATTGTATCGCCTTGTCAGGTGAGGTAAGTCGCTTGCGATAAGCTGCGGTGACATCACCCTGCTCTTCTGGCGATAATATAGATAACACTCGCTGCCATTTATCGGGAAAGAAACGAGAAGCTCCGTCCTGATAATACCAATCCAACTCTTTTTTACGCAGCGTGAATATCCCGCGTAAAACCATCTCACTGACTCGCTCTGGGTGTGTTTCGCCGTAAGCCAGTGCGAGAGTTGACCCCCACGACCCGCCGAATATCAACCATTTATCGACACCGGCCATTTTACGTAGCCGTTCAATATCATCGACTAAATGCCAGGTAGTGTTGTTATCCAGGCTGGCATGAGGTTTGGATCGCCCGCAACCACGTTGGTCAAACAGTAATACTTTGTATTTCTTTGGGTTGAAAAGTTGCCGATGATAAGGCGCGATCCCACCACCAGGGCCACCATGAATAAATACAGCGGGTTTACCCTGAGGATTACCGCAGAGTTCCCAGTAAATCTGGTGGCCATCTCCCGTGTCTAGTAAACCACTATCGTAAGGTTCATACGCTGGATAAAGCCCACGTAATTGTTCCATTATTTTTCCATGTTTGTTAAGACACTAAAGTTATCAAAGCCTATACGGCCCTCAGGGTCAACGATAAAACGTGACATTTACGCCAATCAGTCCATTAATTCCATCAACAGGTGATAAATACACCATAAGTTAATTGATTTTGGGGGGCTACGTCACAGCCATTAAGCAGTAATAAGGGCTGTGAGTGTTTAATAATTTGCTTATTAAACAATAGTCTAATTAGATATTCACTTTCTTCCCTTGCAACTCACCCTGATTAGGTGGTTAATAGGAGGGCGTACCAACCTAACCAAAGGTAAAGAGAGGCAAGCCATGAGTAAGGGAATGGACAGCAAAAAGAACGCGAAGAAAAAGCCACTAAAAACGCCAGCTGAGAAAAAAGCTGAGAAACGCGCTAAAAAGTCATCTTCTACTAGCGCAGAATAACGGGCTTTTCGTCTCGTCAGTCAACCCGCCACGCCAGGCGGGTTTTTTGTTGCTAAGATTTAAGGCATTGCGAGGGGAAAAAAAATGTATTTTCGTGTCATCGATACAGAGACTTGTGGCTTAGAGGGCGGTATTGTCGAAATCGCGTCCATCGATGTGATGGATGGGGCATTGAGCAACCCAATGAGTGACTTGGTTAGCCCAGACCGGCCAATCAGTCTCGATGCCATGGTCATTCACCATATCACGGAAGAAATGGTAGAAGGTAAGCCACGGATTGCTGTTGCTGTTAGAAAGTATCAAGGTAGCCCTTATTATGTCGCCCATAACGCCCCCTTTGACCGTGGTGTATTACCGGAGATGGGCGGTCAATGGATTTGCACGCTAAAGCTGGCCCGCATGCTCTATCCTGATATTAAGCACAGTAATCAATATCTGCGTTACGCTTTACGCCTGAATGTTTCAGTGCCGGATAATCTTTATCCGCATCGAGCTTTGTATGATTGCTATGTCACCGCAGCACTGTTGCAACGTATAATGCGAGACTCTGGGTGGAGCGCGGAGCAAATGGCGGAAATCACGCAGCAACCGCAGTTGCTATCAACATTTAAGTTTGGCAAATATCGGGGGAAAAGTATTGAACAGATAGCCCGACAAGATCCGGACTATCTGCGTTGGATGCTGGCCTCAATTACCGACCTTACGCCCGATATGCGTCATACCCTAACATATTATCTGGCCGAGTAAGCCGGTGTTAATCAAGCCAGAGAGAGAATGAAGGCATATTCCAAAGCAATATCTTCATAAGCTTTGAAACGACCAGATTTACCTCCATGACCCGAATCCATATCGGTATAGAGCAATAACTGATGATCATCAGTTTTCATTTCCCGCAGTTTCGCGACCCACTTTGCCGGTTCCCAATATTGAACCTGTGAGTCGTGCAACCCGGTAGTCACCAGCATGTGCGGGTAATCCTGGGCTTTAACCTGATCGTATGGGCTGTATTGCTTGATGTAATCGTAATAAACCTTATCGTTTGGATTGCCCCACTCATCATACTCGCCGGTCGTCAGGGGAATAGATTCATCCAGCATGGTGGTGACGACATCAACAAATGGCACTTGCGCCACAACACCTTTGTATAATTCAGGCGCCTGATTAATCACCGCCCCCACTAGCAAGCCACCCGCACTGCCGCCCATGGCGAAAACACGGCTCGCATCGCCATAACCCTCGGCAACTAATGTTTTGGTTACATCAATAAAATCATTGAATGTGTTCAATTTACTGAGCAACTTGCCATCTTCATACCATTGCTGCCCTAACTCACCACCACCGCGAATATGGGCCAAGGCGAAGACAAAACCACGGTCTAGCAGACTTAAACGACTGCCACTGAATGCAGGATCCATGCTGCTACCATAAGAGCCATAGCCATAGACCAACAGCGGATTACTCCCGCGGGCAAAGTGGTCGCGGTGATAAACCAATGAAACAGGCACTTTGACACCATCCGATGCAGTAACCCAAATCCGTTCACTGCGATACTTTTCTGGTGTGAAGTTTTTAACTTCCTGCTGCTTGAGCAACTGGCGAGCACCGGTATCCATATTAAGCTCATACATGGAGCTTGGCGTGGTCATAGAAGAATAACCATAGCGCAACAGTTCAGTTTCCGGCTCTGGGTTATACGCCAGCCAGGTCACATAGGTAGGGTCATCAAAAGTAATTGATTTTTCTTCGCGAGTAGCCCAGTGAATTTGCCGCAAATGCGTCAACCCTTCACTGCGCTCTTCTACCACCAGCCAGTCGCGGAATAGGCTGAACCCCTCCAACATAACCTCTGTTCTTGGCGCAATTAATGATAGCCACTGAGATTCATCAGCGAAATCAGCTGGTGCTTTCCCGGCTTCTGCGATTTTATACAGACCGAAGTTTTTGCCGTCTTTATTCGAACGAATGTAAAAATGCTGCTTATAGTGATCTAATCCGTATTCATGGTCTTTGCGGCGTGATGCGAACATTTGCGGCAACGGCTGGTGCTGATCGGCATCCAACAGTAAAATTTCAGAGGTTGTGGTGCTACTGAGATGGATGACAATAAAGCGCTCAGACGTGGTTTTTTCCAAACCGACATAGAATGTATCGTCAGTTTCCTGATAAATCAGTTGGTCTGATGCCGGATCTGTTCCCACCACATGGCGATAGACCTGATAAGGCAGTAGCGTTTTTTCATGTTTACGCACGTAATACAGTGTTTTCGAATCATTCGCCCACTCAAAGCTGCCCGAAGTATTGCTGATGACTTCCTCTTGCCAAATGTCGCTTTGTAAATGCTTTACTCGGATATCATATTGGCGACGCGATAAAAAGTCCTCAGCGACCGCCAGTAGTTGATTATCCGGACTAACATCCAGCCCCCCCAAAGTATAAAACTCGCTGTCCGCAGCGCGCTGGTTGCCATCCAGTAATGTTTCCCAACTGCTATCAGCCCAAACCGGCTGGCGCACGTAAATGGCATATTCATTACCTGGCTCAAAACGTGTTTGATAGCGGTAGCCATTACGGGTATAGGGAACGGACTCTTCTTGTGGCGGAATACGGGAAACCATTTCCTGATACAACGTTTCACGCAGCGGTTGCTGCGGCTTTAATACTGCCTCGGTGAATTCATTTTCAGCTTGCAAATAGTTCAGAACATCAGCGTCAGTGCGCTCATCATCACGTAGCCAATAATAATCATCTGTGCGGATATCACCGTGCATTGTCATCGGATAAGGGCGTTTATCTGCCTTTGGAGGTGTGGTCATTAGTTGAAGTATCCATCTGTGTTCGTTACCGCGAGAGTGACACGATTACATGGCGATGCCAAGCAGCGACATAGCCTTATTATTGAGTTGATGAGAGCTCATTCAAGGGTAAACAAAATGATAGACAGGTGCAGGATATGTTATTGCCAGCACCTGTTGGGAGTGATTATTAATTCCAGAGTTGCGGGGTCACGTTGGCAGGGTATAAGTTATAGTGCCTGCCTTACAGTCGAGTACTACCTGGTAGGTCTTATCCCCTTTCTTGCCCCGAGCGGTCAGTGGAACCTGCCAAATATCATCTTTGCCAGTAATGTCTACTGTGCTAATCCAAACGACCGGGCTATCCGTTCCTAACCCTTTTTTATCCGCTTCCCAACGCGTTATTCGGTTTTGTAGGAAATCCCGTTTAACTTGTGTCGCAACTTGTGATGGTGTTAACCCGGTACAAGCAGGGACTTTTGCTACCCGCGGTTCCTGAGCCTGTACATGACTGATGACACCAAGCAATCCGCTGGCCACTATCAAGGCGAGTCCTGTCTTTCTCATCATTCCTCCAGATATTATTATTTCTATCCTATGGCCGGAGCAATGACTGAAAGGGTGGTTACCGAGTGAATAGCGCTACGGAATCAAAGCATTAACACTATTTAATTACACCGAGTAAATTCAATCACGTAAAACTGCGCCAACCCCGGATAGATATCCTTAATCACTTTTTTCAGTTCATCCAACGACATATTTTCTTGCTCCGCATGGCGTTCTGTCAGGGCATCCAAAGTGATTGCCGTGACAGACTTGACCAAGATATTGCAGAAAAATACACCGTCTTCATTGCGACATACGCGCAGGACTTCCCCTGGGCGAAAATCGGATTCACTGCTATCCCGGATAGTGATCGTTTTACGATCAGCCAGAATATCCGCCTCAAACCGGCGAAAGAAGGTGATTTCACGATTCATTTTAGATCCCTTTTTCACTTTTTGCCGAAATCAGGCAGATTAAGCTGCTTGATTTTCTTCAGATTTGGATTTTTTATCTGTGGCGATTTTTTCAACTTTCGCTTTTGGCTGCCCCTCGGCGGAGGCCGCAGGATTGGCACCACGTAGAATTTGCCCTAATGCGTCTTTGTTCTCTGCCAGGAAGAAGCTCAAGGCCTCGCGTTGCTCTTCTTCGAGTGTTAAAGGCGATTGCGACAACCACTCAGACAAATTGTCAGCCAAATCCAGCATTTTATCGTAGGCATCGGCTTCTTTTTTGGTTGTGAAAGTCATTTTTTCCTCACCCTGTCTTACCACGACGAATTTTATTTCAACGGCCATTGATACGCGTCCTCTTCACTTACAGGTAACTGTACATAAACACAGTATAGTGTGATTTATTGGAGCGATGCAACCACCATCGCTCTCCACTATGATTATTTTAATAAACGAGCTTTACAGTTTTTACCTTTGATTTTGCCTTGCTGTAACTGCTGAAGCGCGCGTTTGGCACTGGCCTTGCGAATAGCAACATAAGCATGGACCGGGAACATATCGATTTTACCCACGTCCGCAGCGGTCAGACCGGCTTCACCGGTTAACGCACCCAAAATATCGCCAGGGCGAATTTTAGCTTTACGGCCACCATCAATGCATAACGTGACCATTTCAGGTTCCAGCATAGTGTTGGCACTGCGGCTCACCTGCTCGGCTGGCGTCCATTTCAATTTCATTTGCAGATAATCTTCAATGGCATGAGCACGCGTCATTTCTTGTGGCGTGCACAGACTCACGGCAAGGCCACTCATCCCTGCCCGACCAGTGCGGCCGATGCGGTGCACATGCACTTCCGGATCAAACGCCAGTTCGAAATTGACCACCAGTTCCAAGTCTTTGATATCCAGACCTCGAGCGGCAACGTCCGTGGCAACCAGTACCCGACAACTGCGGTTGGCAAAACGCACCAACACCTGATCACGGTCACGTTGTTCTAAATCGCCGTGTAATGCCAACACACTGATGCCACGGGACTCCAGGGCTTCGTAGACGCTCTGGCAATCTTTTTTGGTATTGCAAAACACCACGCAAGAGGCTGGCTGGTAGTGACTAAGCACCGAGATCAACAATGGCAAACGTTTTTCACGAGTAGTTTCGAAAAATACCTGCTCGATAGCCGGCGCTTCATCGCCATCATCAACTTCAACATTCACCGGTTGGCGCTGAACCCGCGCACTGATTTGTTCAATACCGGCTGGGTAAGTAGCAGAAAATAGCAACGTCTGGCGTTGTGGCGGGGTATAAGCAATCACATCATCAATGGCATCGGTAAAACCCATATCCAACATACGATCGGCTTCGTCCAGCACCAGAATTTTGAGGTCATCCAGTACCAGCGTTTTCTTGCGCAAATGCTCCTGAATACGCCCCGGCGTGCCGACGACGATATGCGGGGCATGCACCAGAGAATCCAACTGATGGCCCATCGGCTGGCCGCCACACAGGGTTAGGATTTTAATGTTCTGAGTAAAGCGTGCTAATCGGCGCAACTCTTTGCTGACCTGATCAGCTAATTCGCGGGTTGGACACAGCACCAAGGCCTGAGTCACAAACTCACCTACGGCAATTTTGTCCAGCAAACCAATGCCGAATGCCGCAGTTTTACCGCTGCCGGTTTTAGCTTTTGCCCGAACATCCTGCCCATTGAGGATGGCCGGTAATGCTGCGGCCTGTACCGGTGTCATCTCGGTATAGCCAAGTTCATTAAGATTGGACAACTGCTCAGCAGGCAGAGTCAGGGAAGAAAAGGAAGTTGTGCTCACGGCAGTAACTCTTATAACTGGATGGAATGGCAGCGATGGCCTGAAGGCGAGCGCAAGATTTTGCCGCGATAATAGCAGAAATAGGGCCATTGCCGGAACTATACTGCATCGATACCGGTAAAATGACGTGATTCTCTGCTTCACAGCCGATACGCAATCGTTTTCGTTGCCGTTTTACCCTATACTTATGCCCGTAAAATTCACCGCGCGATAAGTAACGGTGTAACTTTCCCACTGATGTAGGTACCTAACTATGCTGACTATTGGAACCGCTCTGCGTCCGAACGCCACCCGTGTCATGTTGCTTGGCTCCGGTGAGCTGGGCAAAGAAGTGGCTATTGAATGCCAGAGACTGGGGCTGGAAGTGATTGCGGTTGATCGCTATGCAGATGCACCCGCGATGCATGTTGCCCATCGTAGCCATGTGATTAACATGCTGGATGGCGCTGCGCTCAAGCAGTTGGTCGCGCAGGAAAAACCGCACTATATCGTGCCGGAAATTGAAGCTATCGCTACCGATATGCTGGTTGAGTTAGAAAACATGGGCCAGAAAGTTGTGCCCTGTGCCGAAGCGACTCGTTTGACTATGAACCGTGAAGGTATTCGCCGACTGGCCGCAGAAACACTGCAATTGCCGACCTCCAGCTACCGTTTTGCTGATACTGAGAGTGCATTTCGTCAGGCGGTCAGCGAGATTGGTTACCCATGCATTGTCAAACCGGTAATGAGCTCCTCAGGTAAGGGTCAGAGTTTGATTCGCAATGAGCAGCAACTTCAGCTCGCATGGGATTACGCACAACAAGGTGGCCGTGCGGGCGGCGGTAAAGTGATTGTCGAAGGGTTAGTACATTTTGATTTTGAAATCACTTTGCTGACCATCAGTGCTGTTGATGGCATCCACTTCTGTGCCCCAATTGGTCACCGCCAGGAAGATGGCGACTACCGTGAATCCTGGCAGCCGCAAGCGATGAGTGATGTCGCAGTGGCACGGGCAAAAGAGATTGCCTCACAGGTTGTCAAAGCGCTAGGTGGCTATGGGTTATTTGGCGTGGAATTGTTTGTCTGTGGTGATGAGGTTATTTTCAGCGAAGTTTCGCCGCGCCCACATGATACCGGCATGGTGACATTAATTTCGCAAAATATGTCTGAGTTTGCCTTGCATGTGCGGGCATTTCTGGGCTTGCCTATCGGCACTATTCGTCAGTATGGCGCGGCGGCATCGGCAGTTATTTTGCCTGAATTGACTAGCAACAATATTACTTATCATGGGTTAGAAACGGCATTGGTGGGTGATACCCAGATTCGTTTATTTGGTAAGCCTGATATTGCCGGTAAACGGCGGTTGGGAGTGGCACTGGCGGTAGCGGATGACACTGATACGGCGATTGAGGTAGCAAAGCGTGCCGCGAGTGCGGTCGTCGTGACAGGCAAGTAGTTATGACCGGTAAGTAGTTATGACAGGAAAGTCATCCGTCATATATGAATAACCCGCCATTTCGGCGGGTCAGACAGCTAACAAACCTCGATAACTCGATCTTGCAAGGTGAGGACAGGTAGAAGAGTAAAGCGTCCGCGCCAAGGACGGCGCGGCTCGAGCCCCCAGGGATGGGTTTACGGCGTCTTTACGATCTACCTGTTTTCACCGCTACGGGCACTTTGTTATTAACCTCACCCGCCATTTAAGTGAGTTTCAGAGAATAGAACAGCTAAACGCTGGGTTTACCCCTCGTACGGGTCTTCTATTTCGTCCGCATCCTGTTCATTATCGCGACGATAATCAGACTCATCATGTTCATCAAAATCTGTATCTTCAAAGATAGCCATAGCTTGTGGATCATTCTGGTGCCGCTCACGGATTTCTGCGGCGACCAAGGCAATCGCCTCGCCACTGCTCATCCCTTCCGACATGAATTGATGAATACGTTCGACAGCTTCTTGCTGTTCCTCATGAGAAAGTGAAGGCATACCCGCTAACATTGATTCATCTCCTACATATAATTGATTCAGTATACCTGTTTATTGTTGCCTGAGGTGAATTGAGTGCCGCCTATCAGCAGCCACAAACATAGGGTAATTTATGCTAATCTTCCCCACCGCGGATGGCGAAAGCGAAAATACCATTGCGCCCCCTAATATAGCTACCCGAAAGAAAAGAATAGTGACTCATGAGTGTGAAATCCCTGACCTTCAAAACCCTGCCTTATCAGCCTGATGCCCTGATTCAACAATTTGCCCCGCTGGCTCATCAAGCCTGGGCCATGTTGTTGCATTCCGGATTTGCTGAACATACCCATAACCGCTTTGATATTCTGGTCGCCGATCCGCGAGTTACCCTCACCACGCGGGGCGAGCAAACAGAGATAATCAGTGCGCAAGGCCAGGAATTCTCCGGTGAAGACCCTTTTTCTTTATTACAGCAACAGTTGGACCAATTTCTCCGCCCAATATCCCCCCACCCTGACCTGCCGTTTTTAGGCGGAGCAATAGGGCTATTTGGCTATGATTTAGGGCGGCGGGTTGAGGTATTACCGGTGCTGGCCGAGCAAGATATCACCTTGCCGGATATGGCTGTTGGCCTGTATGACTGGGCATTAATTGCTGATCATCATTTGCAAAAACTGACGTTGGTGTGTCACGGCGATGCAGAACAGCGCCTGCGTTGGTTACAGCAACAAAAATGTGCAGCAGCCACTCAACCATTTAAATTAACCAGCCAGTGGCAGGCCAACATGTCGCGAGAGCTATATGGCGAAAAATTCCGTCAAATTCAGGAATATCTGCACAGCGGCGACTGCTATCAAATTAATTTAACCCAGAGATTCAGCGCAGAATATCAAGGTGATGAATGGCAAGCTTTTCTGTCATTGAGCCGCAGTAATAGAGCGCCCTTTTCGGCTTTTATTCGCTTGCCACAAAACACCATTCTGAGTGTGTCACCAGAGCGCTTTTTATGGCTGGAAAATCACCGCATTCAAACTCGCCCTATCAAAGGCACCTTGCCGCGACTGGATGATCCTAAACAGGATAAGTTGCAAGCTGAGCGGTTAGCCAACTCCGAGAAAGATCGCGCTGAAAACCTGATGATAGTTGATTTGCTACGCAATGATATTGGCCGGGTCGCGCAAGCGGGAACCGTGCGCGTGCCTGAGTTATTTGTCGTCGAGCCTTTCCCAGCGGTACATCACCTGGTGAGTACCATTACCGCGACTCTGCCCACCGAATCATCAGCTACCGCATTATTACAGGCCTGCTTCCCCGGAGGGTCGATAACCGGTGCGCCGAAGATTAGGGCCATGGAAATCATTGAGCAACTGGAACCCCAACGCCGCAATGCCTATTGTGGCAGCATTGGCTATATTAGTTGCTGTGGCACCATGGACACCAACATCACCATCCGTACCCTGCTAACTGAAAACGGCAAGATATATTGCTCAGCTGGCGGTGGCATTGTGGCCGACAGTCAGGAACAGGCTGAATATCAGGAAACATTTGATAAAATTGCCCGAATACTGCCTTTACTGGAAGGTGATGAATAAGTGAGCGATTCTGTGAGTGACAAATTTGTGAGTCAATCAGGGCAAACTTTGTCTGAATTTATCAGCCGATTCCAGCTACAACAGCCGCAACCAGGAAGTTTTTCTGCCAATAGCCACCATGCCGCGGTATTAATTCCTATTGTTTGTCGGCCTGAACCTACCTTGCTGCTAACCCGGCGCTCAGACCATTTACGAAAACATGCCGGTCAGGTCGCCTTCCCCGGTGGCAAAGCTGATCCGCAAGACAGCTCGCTGATTGAAACGGCTTTGCGGGAGGCCGAGGAAGAAGTGGCTATTCCGGCATCCGCTGTACATGTATTAGGGCAACTGGCCCCACTCGACAGCTCCAGTGGTTTTCAGGTCACCCCGATTGTCGGCCTGATTCCTGACAATATTACCTTTCATGGTAATGAAGAAGAGGTCGCCGGGCTGTTTGAAATCCCGTTGTACGAAGCACTCAGACTGTCGCGCTACTATTGGCTGGATATTCATCGTGGGGGAATCAATCACCGGGTCTATCTCTCATGGTATGAAAGCCAGTTTATCTGGGGTTTGACGGCAGCCATCATTCGCCGTCTGGCGCAGCAGGTCAATATTTGACGCTAAAGGCACATGGTAAACAGGGAGAATGAGTGACCAGCTTCACAGCCTTAAGGCTAAAAAAGCTGAATTACAGCATAAAGCGATCTCTATCACCCCACTACATCGATTTTTACTCTATTTTCCCCGCACAACCATTTTAAAAAAACTGTAAATTGCTCTGTCAGCGTTATGAAATACCTGTAAAATATCTTTCATCACTATAAACCACTAAAAATGTAAGGTTAAAACCCGATAGTGATAATCATAAATTGATAGCGATATGTCATTGTTGCGGTATCAAATTAATACCGCCAACACCAGTTTGGCCAAATTAACAGGCTCGGTGATAGCAATACTCAATACGAAGTAACCTGCGGCTATGCACAGAGTTCTTATACTTAATATAAATATTCTTGGCACATTCATATGCGCCAAGAATAACAAAAAGCTTTGTTAAGGAGTTTTAGCGTGATTAGTGTTTTTGATATGTTCAAGATTGGCATCGGCCCATCCAGTTCTCACACTGTTGGACCAATGAAAGCCGGCAAAGAGTTTGCTGATTTGCTGGTAACTCAAGGGTTAATGCCATCAGTCACGCGGGTAGCCGTGGATGTTTACGGCTCACTGTCACTGACCGGGAAAGGTCACCACACCGATATCGCGATTATCATGGGGTTGGCTGGCAATATGCCAGATACCGTGGATATCGACAGCATCCCCGCTTTTATTCGTGATGTTGAATTACGCCAAAAACTGATGTTGGCCAATGGGTTGCATGAAGTGGACTTCCCCCGCGAAGGTGGGATGGTCTTCCGTAGTGATAACCTGCCACTGCATGAGAATGGTATGCAGATCCACGCCTTTGCCGGTGATGAGAAAGTACTTAGCAAAACCTATTATTCCATCGGTGGCGGTTTTATCGTGGATGAAGAGCATTTCGGCAAAGCTGCGGTGAATGCCGTTAGCGTCCCTTATCCTTTCCATTCAGCTGAAGAAATCCTGGCTAACTGCGAACAAACCGGCATGTCTATCTCCGGTATGGTGATGCAAAATGAGCTGGCGATGCACAGCAAAGAAGAGATTGAATCCTACTTCACCGCGATTTGGCAGACGATGCGTGCCTGTATTGATCGCGGTCTGAACACTGAAGGTGTCTTGCCCGGCCCACTGCGGGTACCACGTCGCGCCTCAGCATTGCGCCGTCTGTTGGTTTCCTCAGATAAACTGTCCAGCGATCCAATGAATGTTATTGACTGGGTCAATATGTTCGCACTGGCGGTTAACGAAGAGAACGCCGCAGGTGGTCGCGTGGTGACGGCACCGACGAACGGTGCTTGTGGCATCGTGCCAGCGGTTCTGGCTTATTACGACCACTTTATCGAGCCGGTTACCCCTGAAATCTTTATCCGCTACTTCCTGTCATCAGGGGCTGTCGGAATTCTGTATAAGATGAATGCTTCTATTTCTGGCGCTGAAGTGGGCTGTCAGGGTGAAGTGGGTGTGGCATGCTCAATGGCCGCCGCAGGTCTGGCTGAATTACTGGGTGCCAGCCCGGTTCAAGTCTGTATCGCTGCTGAAATTGGTATGGAGCACAATCTGGGCCTAACCTGTGACCCGGTTGCAGGCCAGGTGCAGGTGCCATGCATTGAACGTAATGCGATTGCCTCAGTAAAAGCGATTAACTCTGCCCGCATGGCAATGCGCCGCACCAGTGAGCCGCGTGTTTCACTCGATAAAGTTATCGAAACCATGTTTGAAACCGGCAAAGATATGAATGCTAAATACCGCGAAACATCTCGTGGTGGTCTGGCCATTAAAGTGCAATGTAATTAATTTATTGCATTGATAGTCATGTTCATCAAGGGGAGCCAGCGCTCCCCTTGATGCTAATTAAAAGATTAATAATAACTTCATGCCTAGCAACCCGCACAGGCAGGATTGCAACATACCTCACAACACCAATCATCATTTTCTTCTGAAGGCGATGGGGTCTGAGTATCGCACGCTTTTCTGTTTATCTCAGCGGCTATTGGTGTCGATAATGTATCATCAAGATGCATTGAAGCCGTCTCTTGGCCTAATGTACAAAATGAAAACAGCATTAATACCAGAGCCAAAATTATCTTTTTCATAGAACCTCCATCACTAGCTTGTAGAATGGTACAAAAAATATAAGCTGTGCGGTGTCCAAAAAGTTGAAAATAAATGCTGCCATTTCAAAACAGATCAAAGCCAATACTTGAAACTGTATTTTTAAGACCTGCAAAAAAATTCCGTTAAAATACCAAGGAAACCGCTTTGAGTATTGACTTGTTTAAGTTGATCTAAGCATAGACTATATTCACTCACTTCTCGTTATTATTTTAAATAATTATTTTTTGTTCTTCTTAGATAAAATTAATCCCATAACATTATGTTTTTTAATGATTTATTAATATTGTTGTTTTTTATTTAAAATGATTTAATTATTTACTGAATTATATCCAATGAATAAATAAAATAATTAGAATAAAAAAAGAAACCATTGTGAATATATGTATCAAATAATAAATAATGAAAACAAATATTATTGCATATGTGATTCCCTGCCTGATAATAAATGCAATAAGTCTTGCGACATACATGTATTATGAGTTTTATAATTTAAAAATGATTATTTTGGAGTGAAACTAAACGTATTCAAAAGCGCTGTAGCATCCATAAAAAATGCGGGTCACCCTAAGATGACCCGCACTAGCCGAACTCTATTTCATTGTCAGAGTGTTACTCTGCCAATTCGTTGCTCAGCTTGGTGATACGCACTAACTCAATACGGTAATCTGACACTTCAATAATCTCGAAGCGCAAGTTATGCAGTTCAATCACATCACCCGCGGTTGGCATATGGCCTGAGTGTGAAAGCAGCATACCCGCTAATGAAGCATAATCTGCCGTCGGGCTGACCAACTCCTGACAATCCAGCGCCTGCTCCAGAGAGTGCAAATCTGCCCCCCCTTTCACCAACCAACCATCACCATCGGCAATAATATCTGGCGTTTCATCTTCATCAGGGAACTCACCAGCGATAGCTTCCAGCACGTCCAGCGGTGTCACCAACCCTTGCACCACACCAAATTCGTCATTCACCACCACTAAGCGGCCTTTCGCTTTACGCAAGACACCCAATAGATTAATCACGTCCATGGTATCAGGCACGACTATTGGTGGTGTCGCCGCAGCAAACTCACAGATAGAATCTCCGCGTTCAATCGCCACTAACAGATCTTTGGCTCGAACCACACCGATTATCTGATCCAATGAGTCACGACAAACCGGGAATAAGCTGTGTGGCGTATCCAACAGTTGCTCACGGATCTCTGCTTGTGAACGATTACAATCTACCCAAGAGATTTCCGTGCGTGGCGTCATCACGCTGCGTAATGAACGGGATGCCAATGTCAGCACACCACTTATCATATAGCGCTCTTCTTCCGCAAAAGCCTCTGCTGGCATGACCAACTGCGGGTCACCGTTTTGTGGCTCCTGCTGCTGACGCCCCCCCATAAGGCGGATGATCGCTTCGGCTGTGCGCTGGCGGCGCGGCAAGCGAGACTCATGCTTAATAAAGTTACGGCGGGCAATCTGGTTAAACAGCTCTATCAGGATAGAGAATCCGATAGCGGCATACAGGTAGCCTTTCGGAATATGGAAACCAAAACCTTCAGCAATTAAGCTCAGGCCAATCATCAGCAAGAAGCTCAAACACAGCACCACCACAGTTGGGTGTGCGTTAACAAACCGCGTCAATGTTTTTGATGCCAACAGCATCACGCCCATAGCAATCACGACCGCGGTCATCATGATGGCCAAATCATTGACCATCCCCACGGCAGTAATCACAGCATCGAGGGAGAACACGGCATCCAATACCACTATCTGTGCAACAACGGCCCAGAAGCTGGCATAACCTTTGCTCGCACTGTCATCGTGCTGGTTTCCCTCCAGCCGTTCATGTAACTCGGTGGTGGCTTTAAACAGTAGGAACAGCCCCCCCACCAGCAAAATGAGATCTCGCCCGGAGAAGCTAAAGCTGCCGACACTAAACAGCGGTGTGGTCAGCGTGACCATCCAGGAGATCACCGACAGCAGCCCCAAACGCATAATCAATGCCAGAGACAAGCCGATAATACGAGCTTTATCTCTTTGTTTTGGCGGCAGTTTATCGGCCAGAATGGCGATAAATACCAGGTTATCGATACCCAGAACAATTTCCAGTACCACCAACGTCAATAACCCTGCCCAGATTGAGGGGTCCATTAGAAATTCCATGTCAGACTCCGATAATAAGAACACGATTCAGATGATGTGCGACCTGCAACAGACACAGCAAAACGCCGCGGTACGGTTGTCAGTATAGATACGCAGAAAGATCGGGTGAAATTATACGCAGCAACTGTGCGTGATTGGATAACCAGATGTAGACCCACTGGTGAGGTATTAACACTAGAGAAACAGTAACTTCGGTGACAGTCCATAGGGAGAGCTGAGGCCCTTAACTCCTGACAATTAATAGAGCCGCTAACTTTATCAGGAATTTTTTTATCAGCATAGTCAGATTTATTACCCTACTGGCGATAAACCACAATCTCGTCAAATTACACGCCTCAGTAAACAGCATGCTTATTTTCATGACTAAAATTTGTTTCCTACCCAAAGTGGGTCATCAGTCAACTTTCATACAAATCGCACAAATATTAAACAATAGAATCATATTGTAATGAATGTATTAGCGCTTAACTCATCAACATTACTCATATAAGTGTCGAATAATTATCCAAGTAAGCGAAATCATTCATAACATGTCCCAATAAATGAGCAGCGTCACATAATTTATTTTTTCACTGACTAAAATAAATCACATCCAGCACATTGCGATATGTACCTGAATCGATTCATTGGTGTTGCGAATAAATCATCAGCAGTACGCTGATATTGTGACTATCATAATAGATTCAATATGTACCGAAGTGTGATGGGGAATTACTGGTTTTATGTTACGTGCGAGAACTCAATTCTGAGTTAACTGAGGGGGTAGCGAGTGAGTATAGCTATTATCATTGGCACACATGGGGTTGCAGCAGAACAACTGCTAAAAACCACTGAAATGCTTATAGGCGAACAAGAAAATGTCGCCTATATCGATTTCGTCCCAGGTGAGAATGCCGACACGTTAGTTGAGAAGTACACAGCTAAACTGGAAGGGTTGGAGACCAGTGCGGGAGTGATCTTCCTGGTTGATACCTGGGGTGGTAGCCCGTTTAACGCTGCCAGCCGAATTGTTACTGACAAAGAGAATTACGAAGTCATCGCTGGCGTTAACATTCCAATGCTAGTGGAAACCTTTATGGCCCGTGATGATAATCCATCATTTGCCGAATTGGTTGGTATTGCATTGGAAACCGGTCGTGCCGGTGTTAAGGCGCTTAAAACATCTCAAGTCGAGCCCGAAACAAAACCTGCTGCTGTACGCAAAGCGGCTGCAGCTCCTGCCGTCGCTTTAGGCCCGGATGATCATATGAAGATCGGGCTGGCGCGTATTGATGACCGCCTGATTCATGGTCAGGTCGCGACTCGCTGGACCAAAGAAACTAACGTAAACCGCATTATTGTGGTCAGTGACGAAGTCGCCGCTGACAAAATGCGTAGCACCTTGCTCAAACAGGTTGCTCCTCCGGGTGTCACCGCACACGTAGTTGATGTTGAGAAAGCTATCCGTGTTTACAACAACCCGCAATATGCCAAAGACCGGGTCATGTTGTTATTTACCAACCCAACCGACGTGGTGCGTTTGGTAGAGGGAGGCGTGGATATTAAGTCAGTCAATATTGGTGGTATGGCATTCCGTCAGGGTAAAACCCAGGTGAATAACGCCGTCTCTGTTGATGAAAAAGATGTTGAAGCTTTTAAAAAATTAAATGCTCGCGGTATTGAACTGGAAGTCCGAAAAGTCTCTTCGGATAGCCGACTCAAAATGATGGACTTAATTAGCAAACTTGATAAATAGCTTTACTAAAAACTACGTAGCAAGGTTATGCCCTGTTCTGTTTTGGAACTTGGTTATTTTTACTCAGCTTTTTTGGTCATAGGAGAAGTACAATGGAGATCACAACTCTTCAGATTGTGCTGATTTTCATAGTTGCCTGTATCGCCGGGATGGGTTCCATTCTGGATGAGTTCCAATTTCACCGTCCCCTCGTCGCCTGTACTCTGGTAGGTCTGGTTTTAGGTGATATGAAAACCGGTATTATTATCGGTGGTACCTTAGAAATGATCGCGCTCGGTTGGATGAACATCGGGGCTGCTGTAGCACCTGATGCCGCGCTGGCGTCAATTATTTCAACCATTCTGGTTATTGCTGGTGGCCAAGACATCGGTGCCGGTATTGCTCTGGCAATTCCGTTGGCAGCAGCCGGTCAGGTGTTAACCATTATCGTACGTACCATTACCGTGGCTTTCCAGCACGCCGCAGATGGTGCAGCCGAACGTGGCAGCCTACGAGCGATAACCTGGATCCACATTTCTGCCCTGTTCTTGCAGGCGATGCGTATCGCTATCCCTGCCCTGATCGTTGCCCTGTCTGTTGGGACATCTGAAGTTCAGATGCTGCTCAGTTCGATTCCTGATGTGGTTACCAGTGGCTTGAATATCGCCGGTGGTATGATCGTCGTAGTCGGTTACGCCATGGTTATCAACATGATGCGTGCTGGCTACCTGATGCCATTCTTCTATTTAGGTTTCGTCACTGCCGCATTCACCAACTTCAACCTGGTGGCCTTGGGTGTTATTGGCGTGGTTATGGCCCTGCTGTATATCCAGCTCAGTCCGAAATACAACAAGTCCCAAGTTGTACAGTCTGGCCCGTCAAATAACGATCTTGATAACGAATTAGACTAGGAAAAGGTGAGAGAAATGGTTGATACAACGACTGTTGATAAAACAACTACTGGTGAAAAGAAACTCACGCCCGCCGATATTCGCGGTGTGTTTATCCGCTCAAACCTCTTCCAAGGGTCGTGGAACTTCGAACGTATGCAGGCGCTGGGTTTCTGCTTCTCTATGGTACCGGCAATTCGTCGCCTGTATCCTGAGAACTCGGAAGAGCGTAAGCAGGCAATCAAACGCCATTTGGAATTCTTCAACACCCAACCCTTCGTTGCTGCCCCGATTTTGGGTGTCACGCTGGCGATGGAAGAGCAGAAAGCCAACGGTGCAGAGATTGACGATGCCGCAATCAACGGGATTAAAGTTGGCCTGATGGGGCCACTGGCCGGTGTCGGTGACCCCATTTTCTGGGGTACTGTGCGCCCGGTATTGGCAGCTCTCGGTGCCGGTATCGCGATGAGCGGTAGTTTGCTCGGCCCATTGCTATTCTTTGTTCTGTTTAACCTGGTTCGTTTGCTGACCCGTTATTATGGTGTGGCTTACGGTTATTCAAAAGGCGTCAATATCGTCAGCGATATGGACGGCGGCCTGCTGCAAAAACTGACGGAAGGGGCGTCTATCCTCGGCCTGTTTGTTATGGGGGCCTTGGTTAACAAATGGACGCACGTCAATATACCGGTTGTGGTGTCCAAAATAACCAACCCGGCGGGTGAGACGACCGTCACCACGGTGCAAACCATCCTGGATCAGTTGATGCCTGGCTTGGTACCGTTGCTGTTAACCTTCGGCTGTATGTGGCTGTTACGCCGTAAAGTTAACGCACTGTGGATTATTATGGGCTTCTTCGCCATCGGTATCTTCGGCTACTGGATTGGCTTCCTGGCACCATAATTTTCTGGTTAGATTTGGCAAAAACCGGGGGGTTACTCCCGGTTTTTTATTTAGGATAGATATCAATACCCAATAGATTTCAAAGTGCAGGAAGGCGGCAAACAAGTGAACCCCGATGAGCTTACACAGGTAAGTGATTCGGGTGAGCGAGAGCAGCCAACACATCTGCAATTTGAAAGATGAAGGGTATTTAGGAGTAAGTGCATGTCGGTTACGGATATTGTCTTAATTATTTTTATTGCCCTGTTACTGGCTTATGCCATCTATGATGAATTCATCATGAACATGATGAAAGGTAAAACCCGGCTGCAAATTCAACTTAAACGTAAAAGCAAAATCGACTGTGCCATTTTTGTCGGGCTGATTGCTATTCTTGTTTACAATAATGTCATGGCAAATGGCGACCCCTTAACCACTTATTTATTAGTGGGTTTAGCATTAATTGCGTTTTATCTCTCTTATATTCGCTGGCCGAAATTGTTGTTTAAAAATACAGGTTTCTTCTACGCTAATGCTTTTATTGAATATCGCCGAATAAAAAGTATGAATTTATCTGAAGATGGGATACTGGTGATTGATTTAGAGCAGCGCAGATTACTTATTCAGGTTCGGCAATTAGATGACTTAGAAAAGATTTATAATTTTTTCGTTGAGAATCAATCATAAAGTTAAATACAGGGAAATGAATCTATTGATAGTTCAGTTAATTGATTAATTTCCCGACACCTTCTCTCACCTCTCCCCCGCTTATTTCCACACCATTACTGATGCTTATATGGGCTATTTTTCATTAAAATTCCGATAATGAAAATCATTATCAATAGCATTGACTTACCATATTATTTTTGGGGTTGTCGTTCCTCGAATTTATATGTTAAGGTTGCGCCGTTCATGGGGAGTAGCCGGTTTCTATTCGTTATATTGAATTGATATATCGATATATAGAGACGCTCGTATCAACATACTCGTTTCATTTATTGGAACGTGGTGCGGGCAGCCAGGTAAGGTTGGCGAGACCATAGACACGTAGCTCCGTCGTTAGGTTGGGGGTGGGTTACGTGTATATGGAGCCGCCCGGCCGAGACTATTTCGATGAATCTATCTGCAACATTAGTGCTTGCTTTTGCTATGTCTATGGATGCCTTTGCTGCATCTATTGGTAAAGGTGCCAGCCTACATAAACCCCGTTTTAGAGAAGCTATCCGCACCGGTCTTATCTTTGGTGTGATAGAAGCTATTACCCCACTAATTGGTTGGTGCATTGGCCTATTCGCCAGTCAATATATTCTGGAATGGGACCACTGGATTGCCTTCAGCCTGCTGTTCATTCTGGGTTGCCGCATGATTTTTGAAGGCGCAAAACAGCAAGTCGAAGAAACCGAAAAAATGCGCAGTCACAGCTTCTGGGTTCTGGTGATGACAGCTATCGCCACCAGCCTTGATGCCATGGCAATTGGTGTTGGTTTGGCATTCCTGCAAGTGAACATTGTTCACACCGCAATGGCGATTGGGTTAGCCACCATGATTATGGCAACACTCGGGATGCTGATAGGCCGCTATATTGGCCCGCTGTTGGGTAAACGCGCTGAAATCATCGGGGGTATTGTGTTGATAGGTATCGGTTTTAATATCCTTTACGAGCACATTTATCGTCTCGCCTAACCTGATAGCCCTATCGTTAGTGCTTTTATTCTCGCCGTAAAATAAAGCGGGTAAGAGGAGCAAAAAGAAACCCCGCATTCGAGATGAATAGCGGGGTTTTTTATTCTATCAACTACCGGCAAATATCAATTCAGTATTAGAAGTCCATTGATACTGATAATTTAAGTGCTCGTGGGTCGCCCTGATAGATGTAAGTGCCAGAATCTTCAACCGACTCCCAGTAACGTTCGTTGGTCACGTTCTCAATATTCGCACGCCATGTCAGGCTGGTATCTTTCATTGGCATGGTATAACGCACCCCCAGATCCAGACGCGTCCAAGGTTTCAGTTTCAAGGTATTGGCTTCGTTGGCATATTGGGAACCAGAGCGCACTACCGTACCGGTTGCGGTCAGGCCTTCAACCACTGGAATATCATATTCGCCGCCAAACACTAACTGGTAGTTGGCAACACCGACGGCATCATTACCATTATTGGCGCTGTCAGCCGCTTTAGTCAGTTTAGGGTCTAACCAAGTTGCGCTCGCTAACAGACGGGTACCAAATACCGGCTCGCCGAATACATTCAATTCAATACCGCGGTTGCGCTGTTCACCGTAGAAACCATAGACGTTAGTCGCTGGATCAACCATACCCGTTGGTCGGGTGATTTCAAATAGAGCCAACGTACCACCGTAGCGTTGGTTATCAAACTTCACGCCGATTTCATTCTGTTTGGAATGAATAATGCCCGGAATTTGACCTGCGTTAACCACTGGCTTGCCATTAAATTGATAAGGTGCGGACTTGCCCGGCCCCAGCGCTTCAATGTGGTTAGCATACAGGGAGACTTTCTCCCACGGCTTCACCATGATGCCGTAAATAGGTGTCACTTTCATCGCATCCAGTGAACCGGCACTGTTTGGTACCCCACTGTCGAAGTTACGAATAGTGACTTCCTGCCGACGTACACCCAGCATCAATGACACTTTATCGTCCATCATTGACAAGGTATCAGACAATGAAAGACCGGAAGCACGAACCTGACTGGTCAGTTGAGGATCTTGACTATCACTCCCAATTATTGTCTGAGGGAAACCAATCACACCCGGATTATAGATATTGGTATCTTCTTGACCAGACATATTCCAAGCAGACTTAGTAGTCCGATAGTTAGCCGCATACCCCAGATTGACTTTATGGCTGATTGGGCCAGTATCAAAGTGGCCGCGAATACCGCCCAGACCGGCAACAGAGTCAGCAACATACGGCACATACAAGCGAGAAATGGTAGCATCACCATTATTATTCGTCAGCATCGGCGCGCCGTACTGACCGGTTTCTTCGTTACGACTGGCCCCCACAGAACCGTAAACTGTCCAGTTCTGGCTAACATCATACTCACTACGCAGCATACCGAAGGTGGTTTCCATATCGGTATACACCCATGACTGCCCATAGTTCAGGGTGGAAGATGGCGGTTCTGGGATAGCTGTCACCATATAATCACCGTTGGCATCTCTACTCAATCCAACATCAGTGCGCATATGATGAATAGTTTGCTTCTGGTAGCCGATATCCAATGAAGTACGAGCGCGGTCACCACGGTAATCAAGCCCGGTGGAAAGTGCGGTTAGGCGATTTTTCTCATCTTTGATGGCCGTTTCGCCTTCGCGGTGCAGCGCATTCACTCGCACGCCAAACTGATCGTCATCACCGTAACGGCGACCGATATCCAACGCCCCACCCACTTGAGAAGCTGAACCATAATCCACCGTAACGCGAGTTAACGGAGTATCACCGGCACGTTTAGGTTCGAGGTTAATCATCCCGCCCACACCGCTACCACTGGGTGAGATACCGTTAATGAAGGCATTGGCACCTTTAAACACCTCGACTCGCTCAACCATACTGGTTGACACGATCTGACGCGGTAAAACACCGAACAGGCCACCAAATGAGATATCGTCGCCATCAAGGTTGTAACCACGAATACGATAATTCTGCGACGGGTTGCCGTAACCGCGTACGTTTTGCACGGAAGCATCATTTTTTACGACATCAGCAATCGAGTTAGCTTGCTGATCTTCAATCATTTTGGAGGTATAGCTAATAACGTTAAATGGCACGTTGCGCGCGTCTTGCTGCCCAAGGAAGCCGATACGACCGCCATTCGCTACCTGACCATCTAAATAGGTTGGAATTAAATCATTACCACCGGCACGGAAAGTCTCCTGCGTCCCAACAACGGTGATGGTGTCATTTGTTTTGCTGTCTTCAGCTTTAGCTGTAGCCGCTGTCGCGCTGGTTTTTTTGGCGTTTTCAGCTGTGCTATCTGTGGCCGCAGCCGCCCATGAGGAAGCGGATAGCGTCCCTAATGCGGCACCGATCATGACGCACAACAGGCGCGGAGCCCGCCGTTTCTGATGTGCGCGAGAAGAAATAGTTTGATTCATCGTTTTGATGCCCCTGAGTTTCACAAAATGATTACAAATGAGAATGCTTATTATAAGGATTCAGAATTATCCGGATAACATCTACCGATGCAAGCATTTCTGCACATCCAGAGGATTATTTTTCGTGTCGTGAATAAATTAGATGGGTTATGTAATAGACATGATCGCTGGCAGTAACGTTATTGCCTGAGGAGATGCAAACGAAACTAAAGTAAAAATATTCTGAAAATGTATTTACAGAGCGCGGGATTAATTCCGTGCTTCCCACTTAAGTCATTTATTTATACATTTCACCGGCCAATTTGCCCCTATTATTAATAAGGTGAACTATTATTACTTATCCATATTGACTCATCCCCCACCGCCAGAAGCCTTGTAAACAGTGGTGTTGCCGCCATAAATAATCCTATAATTAGGCTTTTGAATTCTTTCACTTTATTCCTGATAATAAAAATCTTATTACATTATTTTCGATGTTAGCGATAAACTAGTACATCACATTTATCGCGATAACAGATTTAAACCATCTGGGTTTAGTTCTGCGTAGCAACAGTTTACTGAATAAAAATTCAAGGAATACAGGAATGGCTTTGCATCCGGCATCATTTGACGATCACATTTTTCGGCTATTAATCGAAGCCGTAGATGACTACGCCATATATATCATTGATGCCCAAGGACATATCCTTACCTGGAACAATGGTGCCGAGCGCAATACTGGCTACAATGCCGATGAAATCATTGGCCAATCTTTCGAGCTGTTTTACACCCCTGAAGATTTAGCCACCCAATTGCCCGCCAAAGGCCTGCTGCATGCCAACCAACTTGGCCATTATGAGAATCAGGGCTGGCGAGTTCGCAAAAATGGTAAGCGCTTCTGGGGGCATATCACCCTTAGCGCATTGCATGACTCAGACCATAATTTGCAGGGTTTTGTGCAAGTTACCCGTGATCTAACCGACAAATGGCAGCGGGAAAATGCTTTGCGAAAAAGTGAAGAGCAGTTTCGCCATCTGATAAGTGAAGTCGAAGATTACGCTATCTACATGATAGATACTCATGGGCGTATTCTGACCTGGAATAAAGGCGGTGAGCGCAATGAAGGCTATACCAGTGACGAAATCATTGGCGAGCATTTTGCCTTGCTGTTCACACCAGAAGACATTTCCGCAGGTCTGCCAGAGAAATCACTGGCAAAAGCCATTGCCGAGGGTAATTTCCAGACCGAAGGCTGGCATGTGCGCAAAAATGGTATTCGTTACTGGGCCAGTGTGGCCATTAACCCGATGCATGATGACAGCGGGAAGTTGTTAGGTTTTACCAAAATTGTCCGCGACCTGACTGAACGACGCCAGCGCGAAGAAGCCTTACGCATCAGCGAAGAACGTTTTCGCCTGATGGTCGATACCGTTGAAGATTATGCCATTTTAATGCTGGACCCTTGGGGCCGCGTCAATACCTGGAACCACGGCGCAGAGCGTAATATGGGCTATGCCAGCAATGAAATAATCGGCCAACATTTTGGCTGTTTCTTTTTGCCCGAAGATATCGCCGCCGGGCTACCAGAGAAATTACTGAAAACCTCCGCTTCGGCCAGTCGGGTGGAACGTGAGGGCTGGCTGGTACGAAAAGATATGACCCGCTATTGGGCTGTTACCGTGATTACCGTGGTGCATGACCACCATGGCAAGCTGCTGGGTTATGCCAAAATAATCCGCGATATGAGCGAGCGAAAACAACGGGAAGATGCGCTGCGTGCCAGTGAAATAGCGCGCTATGAAGAGCGGGAGCAATTGCATCGGGTGCTGTCATCCATTCAGGAGGGAATTATCTCTCTTGATACTGAAGGCCGCGTTGTATTAATGAATCCTAAAGCTGAAGAAATGACCGGCCGCAGCCAGAATGAATCTTGTGGCTTGCCCATTGAAGAAGTTTTTATCTTGTGGTCCCCGCTACAGGATAAAAATCAATTAGTTGCCATAAATCAGTGCCTGGCCGAAGGGCGTCATACCTTATTGCCCGAAGGCAGCCAGCTGTTATCCAGCCAGGGAGAGCGCCAGGAGATTCGTTGCTCCGCCTCACCGATTCGTGATCGTGACAATCTGCTTACCGGTGCTGTGGTAGTTTTCCAGGATGTCACGCGCGCGCGCCATGAGCAGCGAGAGTTACAGTATCAGGCCAATCATGACATGTTGACCGGCTTGATAAATCGACGGAGACTGGAAGAACGCCTCAATCAGGCCATCAGCCAGTTGGGTCAGGATGAGCAGCATATCCTCTGTTATGTCGATTTAGATTACTTTAAGGATGTGAATGACAGCGCCGGCCACGAGGCTGGGGATATGGTGCTGCGAATGGTAGCGCAAACCATGCAACAAGCGGTGCGCGAAAATGATATTGTGGCGCGTTTAGGCGGTGATGAGTTCGCTATTGTGCTATTTAATTGCCAGAATAAACCCGCAACAGAAGTGTTGGAAAGAGTTGTTGCCGACATTGCCTCAATCCAATTCCATTGGCACGGTCAATCCTATTCCTTTACCGCAAGCCTTGGAGCGGTATCATTGAATAGGCAAACAGAAACGGCAGCACAAGCTATGCGTCAGGCCGATATTGCCTGTTACGCGGCAAAACATGCTGGCCGCAACCGCTTATCACTTTCGCTATAACTCGACCTCTCTTTTAGCAGGTGACTATAGGGTCACCTGCACCCTCAATGACACAATTTTTACAAGGTTATCTTGATGGCATGTCCAGCAATTAGACCCCGGTCAAAATATCGATTTCAGCAGTGTGATATATAAATATCATCACCTGATTAATTGGAAAAATAACTATGCCGTACTTTACGGTCAGTATCGTTTTGCATAACGCCGTAGAAGGCGATTACGATTCTCTTAATAAGAAAATGATTGATGCTGGGTTTACTTGTCTTATCGGTAGGGAGAAAGTCTATAAATTACCAGAGGGAGAGTTCAATTACGGTAGTGGTACATTGAATAAACAGGAAGTTGCTGATTTAGCACTAAAAGTTGCAGAACAGATACGATTCATCCCCTCTATTTTAGTCACTGAATCTGGAGGGAGAACCTGGCGCAATTTAGATCTAAAATAACTCATCCATTATAAACACTATATTTTAAAAATTTAACTTAAGTTAATTGCTAATCCTCCACCAGGGATTATAACACTACCTCATTAAGATAATAATATTTATCCCTAAGGGGAATTATGCGCTCGTCATTTATTTAGACATTATGAAATAACGAGCAATCACTTATATTAGCTTCTCGTCGCTGCTTAATGTAGCACTCGCAAGATCTTCTCTACGGCGATGAACGGCGATAACAAAATCGGTTTCACAGACAAAGGACTGCCGGGCAGCGAGTTCTTGTCCAGTTTCAATGGAAGCGCGCCAGGCAAAAGGCGTCATCTGCAATAAATTGAAGCTTTGTTTACCGGTTAACTTCATTTCGTAGGCCAATTTTTCACTGCTAATCAGATCAAACCCATCCAAATGCTCTGGCGTATCGTCGTGAAGTTGTACTTGAGCATAAATCAGGGCTTTTAACTGATAGAGATGGCGCGGGCCAGGCGCAACAGTAACAACGATGCCACCGGGTTTCACTGTGCGAGCCAATTCCGTTGCCTTACAGGGGGCATAAATACGTAACACTGCATCAAGAGCATGATTAGCAAAAGGTAACCGATGGCTCGACGCTACACAGAAACTCACTTGAGGATAGCGTTTTGCTCCGTATCTGACGGCGACTTTGGCAACATCTAACCCGAAAATAGCCATCTGACGCTGCCGATTTAATCGGTCCGCCACTGCGGCGGTGTAATAACCTTCGCCACAACCGATATCCAACAACATAGCGGCATCCAGTGGCAGCGCCTTATCCAGCATATCGCAAACCTGCTGTTGCAAGGGTTGATAATAACCCGCATCCAGAAAAGCCCGCCGAGCCTGCATCATCTCTGGGCTATCCCCTGGCTGTTTCGACCCTTTATGCTGCACCGGCATTAAATTGACGTAACCCTCTTTGGCGCAATCAAACTGGTGATTATTGCTGCAACGCCACTGTTGCGGGCTTTGCTGCAAGGCCTGATGACAAAGGGGGCACTGATAAGACATGGTTGAATCCCAGGTAACTGATTAATAACCGCCAGAAATACCGGCAGACGCGGCGTTAGTCTAAAGAAGCGCAGATACTGTTGCAAGCCACGGTTTCCCTTTGTGAATCAACCGAGATTAACTATGCCGAATCACATTGACGGGAATCGCATCGGGCTTCACATTCATGGTGCGTAAAATTTGCCCCATAATATCGCTAAATACCGGTGCTGATACTGCGCCACCATAGTATTTGCCCCCTTGAGGATTGTTAATCACCACCACCAAAGCAAAACGAGGCTGACTGGCGGGAGCAACACCGGCGGTATACGCCACATATTTATCAATGTACTGACCATTGGGCCCAATCTTCTTGGCTGTCCCGGTTTTCACAGCCACCCGATATCCCCGCACTGCGGCTTTCACCCCACCGCCGCCAGGCAATGCTACACTTTCCATCATATGCTCCACCTGACGTACCAACTCTTCGGGGAATATACGCTGGCCCAATACCGGCGGATCAACCTTAGTAATAGACAAGGGTCGGTAAATACCGAAGCTGCCGATAGTGGCATAAACTCGAGCCAGTTGCAGCGGTGTCACCATCAAGCCATAGCCGAACGAGAATGTCGCGCGGTCTAAATCACTCCAACGCTGCCGATGTGGCATTAACCCACTGCTTTCACCGGTAAGCCCTAACTGAGTTGGCTTACCCAAACCAAAAGCTGAGTAGGTCTGCACTAATGCAGACGCGGGCATCGCCAGAGCCAGTCGCGATACGCCAACGTCGCTGGATTTTTGCAGCACACCGGTCAGTGACAAAGCCGGATAAAGCGCCACATCTTTGATAAGGTGCCCACTCAATATATAGGGGTGAGTGTCCAGCACTGCATCAGGTTTCACTATATGGCGCTCTAATGCCGTCATGACCACCATCGGTTTCACTGTTGAACCGGGTTCAAAAATATCGCTGATCGCCCGATTGCGAAAATTCTCTTCAGGAGTGCCGACCCGATTATTGGGATTAAAGGTGGGATAGTTGGCCATCGCCAATACTTCGCCAGTGTTCACATCAATAACCACGGCAGAGCCGGAATCTGCTTTATTGAAGATGACGGCATTGGTCAATGCATGGGAGGCTTCCGTTTGGAGCCGTTCATCAATGCTGAGTTGAACATTTTGTCCTGGATGACTGTCGGTCGAGGAGATATCTTCAACCACCCGGCCGAAGCGATCTTTACGCACCACCCGGCTGCCGGCGGTGCCACTGAGGAGTGTATTAAAGCTTTTTTCTACTCCCTCAATCCCCTGATCATCAATATTGGTGAAACCCACCAGATTCGCGGCAATATCGCCCGACGGATAAAAGCGCCGTGACTCCTCTTTTATAGCAATACCAGGCAACCTCAGTCGTTGAATATATTCAGCAACATCAGGCTCAACTTGCCGAGCCAGATAGATAAAACGGGCATGTGGATTTTGGTGGATACGGCTATTGAGTTGGTCGAGGGGAATGTTAAGTTCCTGAGCCAAGGCCTGCCAGCGCTCTGAAACACCGACACCACCTTTATCCAATACCGTTGCAGGATCCGCCCAGATAGCCTCAACCGGCACGCTGACTGCTAGAGGATGTCCGTTTCTGTCGGTGATCATACCGCGCGTATTCGGTGTAGCGACCACACGTACTGAACGCATATCTTCTTCTTTTACCAACGGATCAGGTTCAATAATTTGCAACCAGGCAACTCTGGCTATCAGACCAATAAATGAAAGTAAAATGCAGCCACATAACAAGCTAAAACGCCAACGGATAAAGCTGGAAGAATCATTTTTTTGTTTAGAAATCACAAAGTTCAATCCTGAATGGTCGCTTGAATAACAGCAGCCATTAAACCCTATCCACAGCATCAATGAGTGCCAAAACAGTGATACAAGATGCGTTATTTTGCAACAATTCACTAACGGCGATTTAAAAGAAAAGGTGACTGGTCAATAAGTTAAAAAACGGCTTACACTGGATAGCGTCTTTTTTCTTCCTTAGGTAAGTCCTATGACTGATTTTTCACCTCATCTCAGCCGAATCACCACTATTTGCCATGGTTTTGGTAATAAATCTGCCCTATTACCTGACTGCCTCCAGCCTTATCAGGCATCACAAGCCAATAAAAAACAGGTTCATGGCACCACGATTATGGATGTAATAACGCCGGGGCAAGAATGTGGTGAAGCCGATGGCCTGTACACCACTCAATCTGGCATTTTATTAACTGTCTTGACGGCGGATTGTCTGCCGGTGATTTTCAGTCAACGGGATGGAAAAGGTATTGCAGTGGTTCACGCCGGTTGGCGCGGTTTATTAGATGGCATTATCTTAAGGATGGTTGAACGTATTGCCCGTGATGATAACCCAGAAAATTGGGTGGCCGCCATCGGGCCAGCCGCCCGCTCCTGCTGTTATGAAGTTAATGAAGAACTGGTGGAACGGTTTGTTAATGAATTACCGCTGGCAAAAAATATTATTTCGCCGCGTTTTCGCCACCTTAACTTAGCAGCCATAGCTGAGCACCAGTTACGAGGTGCTGGCATTCATCAAGTTGATAGGGTCGGTAGTTGTACAATATGTACCACCACGCCAGATGATGGGGATAATGCCCAGCCTCGTTTCAAATACACTAGTTTTCGCCGCACCAGCCAACAGCAAGCGATTGACCCAAGCCATCCCGGCATTAAAGGCCGTAATCAGTATTCGGGATTAATTATCTTGCCTTAACGGCTAGATTGAATTGATGCCGTTCCAGACACAAAAAAACCCGCACAAAGGCGGGTTTTTAACAGCAAAAGAGCTGATTAGATTGCAGTAACGTTTACTGCAGACGGACCTTTCTGACCGTCTTGGATTTCGAACTCTACGTTCTGGCCTTCAGCCAGGGTTTTGAAGCCATTACCCTGGATTGCAGAGAAGTGTACGAACACATCTTTGCTGCCGTCAGCTGGAGTGATGAAACCGAAACCTTTAGACTCGTTGAACCACTTAACTTGACCTTTGATCTTTGCCATCTTGAGTATTTCCTTTGGATTGTTTAACTCGCCCGTAGGCGTTTACATAGACAAACTAGAGTCGTTACTGCTTGAGGCACTAAGATAAGGATCGGCAGAGAAGCGGTATTCAACGCTAACGTCTTTACTCAGAACTTCTTTACTGAAAATGCCACACATATACAGAACTGTACCTCGTTTTACCCATATGCGTTATCACATACTCTGTATTCGATGGCAAGCCATTTTTAATCAAGGGTGAACCTGTCGCACATATTTGAAACGGTTGCTCATAAAGAATGCGTAAATATGCTAAAATTTGTTGAAGGTCATCGTATTTTCTGCTCTATTTTTTTATACTGTCCTATCCCGCTTTCTTACTGGTTTTTAACATTTAAGCTAACTCTTTTTATAATAATCCTTACGTAAACTCTTCTTGGTTTCCATCTCGAATGGATCGCTGAAAGCAGCATTGGTATAAAATTTATTGGTATTAAATATATAATAATTGAATATATCTCATGCTTAGTTTCTCTCGCAGCACCCTTCCATCAAGAGGTTTTGGTTTATCGATTTGTGAGACTAACCCCTTAGTTAACCTCAGATTATGTGCGGGGAAACAGTCGATCTAAAAATTCAAAAAAATGATATTTCTCAATTTAAGAGGATGTGGGAATGAGCACGGCAAAACAAGCAGAAAAAAATCGATTTTCTCTTCAAGAAAAACCGGTCAAAATATCGAACGCAACGATTAAATAATAGCCAAACAAATAACAACTTAATGTGTCATATAGATGCAATACGTTATCCGCAGGAGTGGAAATGCACCATCTAAGTGCAATAGCGCTTTATTTGTTGTGTATAAATATACTAAAAAACATGTCATTTTAGTCAATTAAGGTAATGGAAATGTCACTCATTTTACCCACCAATTGTGCTACAGGAAATAAAATAAGATATTTCTTGATGCTCTGTAATTAAATTTTCACTACTCTGGCGCACAGTTTAAAACTCTATATTACTTTCTCGTTATAGATTCGTTTAAGCTTGAGGTTATATTCTTCTCCTCATTTAAATATGCAGTATTAGTTATTAATTTTGATAGGTTTGAAGATTATCTGGTGCAAGGAAATCTTATTTTACCTTATCAGCATCAGAGAGCTATACCATGAGTTATAAACATCTTATTTCCGCGTGTATTTTCAGTAGCCTATGGTTGGGCCAGGTTAACGCGGTTCAGGCAGAAGACAAATCACCATCAAGCAATACCTCTACTGGCCAACAAAGCGAGCTATCTGTCGAAAATGACAACCTATGGCAACGCCTGTTGCGTAATATTTCTCTCGCGTGGGATTCGCCCAACCAAGAGTTGTATATTCCTCTGAACACGTGGCACAACCGCTGGACCTATGATGATGACAAGATAGAGTCATACAATGAGCGTCCTTGGGGCATCGGCTACGGCAAGTATCGCTATGATGAGAACAATAACTGGCACGCAGTATATGCGATGGCGTTTATGGACTCGCATAATGAAGTTGAGCCGATTATAGGTTATGGCTATCAAAAGATGTGGATCCCAGGGGAAATGGACGGCTGGCGTTTTGGGGTAGGTTTTACGGCCAGTATTACCGCACGTCATGAATACCATTACATTCCAATTCCATTACCATTGCCGCTTATCTCTATTGAATATAATAAATTTGCACTACAAACCACCTATATTCCCGGCACTTATAATAATGGTAATGTATTGTTTACCTGGATGCGTTGGCAATTCTAATTGGATATATCATTCAATACATTTAACCATAATATTAAAGTGGTTATATGTCGTTATTAAGAACCAATCTCAATTAGAGTTAATAATTTCAGAAAAAGACGATATCCCTCACCTATTATAGAATGGGAGTTATCTATCTTATTTATTGCTGATAATGTAAACGATGGATTGTTTTTTAAGTAAAAAATAACCGGGCTTCGTTGTTGCTGCCCGGCTATTTTAATGCCATATAACAATCTAATCAGACAGTGCTGGAGTCCTTCAATTTCGATTGGCTATTCTTACTTTTCCGGCGAGTTAGCATAAATCCGCACCACAATAGTGCAATCCATGCCGGCATCATCAGTACTGAGATCTGAATCCCATCGGTTAGGTACATGATGACCAGAATCAGCATCAGGAATACCAGACACAGATAATTACCGTAGGGATACCAAAGTGCTTTGAAGCGTGGCTCTACACCTTCTCGCACTTTGGCGGCACGGAATTTCAAGTGTGCCAAACAGATCATGACCCAATTGATAACTAGTGTTGATACCACCAGTGCCATCAGTAATTCAAACGCCTTACCTGGCATGACATAGTTAATGACCACACCGGCAGAAGTCGCCAAGGCTGAAAGTGCGATTGATAAAATTGGCACTCCGCGTTTATTCACTTTGGTCAACACTTTGGGCGCGTTGCCTTGGGATGCCAGACCGAACAACATACGGCTATTGCAGTACACACCGCTGTTGTAAACCGACAGTGCCGCAGTCAACACCACCACGTTCAAAATTGTGGCGACCAGATTGCTATCCAAGGCATGGAAAATCATGACAAAAGGACTGCCGCCTTCCACTACCTTGCCCCACGGATAAAGTGATAAAAGCACGGCCAATGAGCCGATATAAAAAATAAGGATACGATAGACAACCTGATTGGTTGCTTTAGGAATACTGTGATGTGGGTCTTCAGCTTCTGCGGCAGTGATGCCCACCATTTCTAGCCCGCCGAAAGAAAACATAATCACCGCCATCGCCATCACTAATCCGCTAAAGCCATGAGGCATAAAGCCGCCCTGCGCCCAGAGGTTAGTGACAGAAGCATTTGGCCCGCCTGAGCCAGATGCCAACAGATACGCGCCAAATACAATCATACCGATAATGGCGGCAACCTTGATGATCGCGAACCAAAACTCAGTTTCACCATACATACGCACATTAACAAGATTGATGGCATTAATCAGAACAAAGAATATAGCGGCTGACACCCAGGTTGGAATTTCTGGCCACCAATATTGAATATAAATACCTACTGCGGTCAATTCGGCCATTCCGACCAAGATAAACATTGCCCAGTAGTTCCAACCAGACAAAAATCCGGCGAAATCGCCCCAGTATTTGTAGGCGAAGTGACTGAATGAACCGGCAACAGGTTCCTCAACAACCATTTCACCTAGCTGACGCATAATGAGAAATGCAATAAAACCGCCGATAGCATAACCCAATATTACTGAGGGGCCAGCCATTTTAATGGTTTGCGCTATCCCCAGAAATAGCCCGGTGCCAATGGCTCCACCTAGAGCAATTAGCTGAATATGGCGATTTTTTAAACCGCGTTTTAATGTTGAATCCTGCAACTGCTGTTCCATCCTATCCTCTGCCGCACTGTTACACACTAGCGTGGTAAAAAGCGCCTTTCGTAAATGAATCTGCGGCGGTTTTTTAACACTTAAACCTGCTTGCGGCAAGGATTAAGGTCATTAGTGGGTGACAGGATGAAAAACAATCGGCTAGCACTATATATGCCGAGTATTCTATTAGCTGAGGCTCTGGATATCCCTCAGAGATGCAACGCAGATATACCACATAACTTACTCAAATTTCGGGCACCAATCATTAATGTAGCCACATAGGACTGACGCCGGGTGACAACTTCGACAGCAACTCGATTATTCTTGTAGCGGATAAGATAAGTTGATGGCCAGCCTTGGCGGCGTTCGCCATAGGATTTTTGATGGTGGTCAATTGCAGCATGAGCAATAACCAAGTGTGACAAATTTGAATCACCTTTAATGATACGTTTCATCATCAGCTCCACGAAAGCAATCAAAAAACGCCTTACCGTTTGTCATTCCCGCGATCTGAGCTTCACGGGACAATCACTATTACTGAGTATGACTAGGGGTGGATTATCACACTTCCTGACTGAGCAAATAACAGATCATCGCCGCGCGCAGCGGGCTTTGGCTATAGGCTTGCCATTCTCCTTGCGGATTGGTAATTCTGGCATTCCACTGATTATTATCATTAATTTCTGGGGAATAGAGACCAATTTTGTTGGCATAGATGATAGGCCATGCGTCGGAAGGGTTCTTGCAGTAATCTTTGCCTTTAATGCCGCCATACGGATACCACTTGTCGGGATCCTCACCGCTCAGTAACGCAATGCTTCTGTTCACTTCGCTGTCACTTTCTTCATACCATTTAATCATCCGAATCACCATTCGCCTATAAAGTTCAGGCTACATTACGGCGAAATTAAGACAAATTTATGACAATCAACACGTTTGTTTTAGCTTGATAAAAGAGTGACCTGACGCCAGAAGGTAAAGCAGAACATCGGGGAAAGCAAAAGGAAAGGGGTATGAATATCACTCTGACACTGTCAACCCACAGCGCCAGAGTCGGTGAGTTTATCTCTCCGGAATAACGCCTTTAAAATCAAGAGGAGAAACGATATCACTGTCACTTTGAAAGTCACTGGTACCTGTTGCGTTAGCCAGTAATGCTTTGAGTAATTCTGTTTGCTGTTTCTGTTGTTCGACGATGTCTTGTAACAAGCGAATTTGTTCGTTTGCTCGCACGCTGGCACGGCTCAAAAAGAACCAAACTATCAAGAAAAAAATGACGGTAAACAGCGAAAAAGCGATTGGGACAATACCCATTGTGCCCATATTTGTATCTAACATTGACTACCCTATTACATGCGTGACGAAGGCTCTATCTTATCACTCTCCGTGTCACAAAGGTTAATCCGAGCAATCGATTAACACTTAATAACGATAACTATCAGAAATAGTTTTTACTGGTTATTATATAACGAGAAGGTAGGTTATCCTTACCATGGAATAATCGAAGTAATAGTGCAAATACCGGTAGAGAAAGTTCCCCCTTGGTCACAATAACTATCAAGGGCTAACAGATAAAACAAGCAACAAACGGCAATGATCCCTACCGTTGCAACAAGTTTTTTAATGTTCAAATCAGGCACCTTATTCAACATTTTCTTTTAATTATACTTTACTAAACATCAACCATTTATAGCCAAGATGTAATTACTCATGTTTGTCATCACGTTAGCATCCCATTTTAGTGACTATTTTACAATTTCGCTCTATAAATCAATAGGGTTTAGGATTTTTACTATTAACCATCTCATTATTACAAGTTAAACTGTTAAACTTATCTATTATATAATAAGTAAAACTAATTACAGGGAGTGACCATATGAGTTTATTCAGACTTCTCTTGGTGGTGGCAATCATATACTTAGGCTTGCTCTTTTCGGGCTATGGCGTACTGATTGGCAGCGAGAAAAACGCCGCAGGCATCGGTTTGCAATGCAAATATCTGACGGCCAGAAGCATCTCAACCGCTCAATTTATAAACGGAGAGAATGGTATCATCGGTGTTAGTAACTGCCCTTTAGTGAAAAAAATTGGTAATAATGTTTTTGAATAACCGATAACAGGTTCGTACTCATCCGCAGCTTGTCCAGCTCACGGGTTTTGGTCTGTGCTCAATGTACAGACCAAAACGCAACTGATAGTACGTTACTTCTGCGTAAACTTCATATCAATCAATGCAATGGCTTTCTCAATTGCACGCTTGGTTACCGGATCAGCTCCCGCAGGATGTGAAGCGAAATCAATAGCTTTGAGTTGATGAGACATCTTATCCCGCACTTCGGTCGGCGCAATAATATCAATCACATCAAGAATTTGTTTGATAACCAATTGGCAAGCAACCAGATCGGAGACCAGTTCTTGGTCATTAGTGAACATTTCAGACATGAATAATTCCTTCACAATAATATTGCACAAGGATATCACGCCCTTGGGCATATATCTTTAGCCGACAGTGTCATACTCACGATTTTATCGGTAAGAATTATCTTCGATTAATGAACAACCTACAGCGATAACTCGGTGCATTAAGTCATCAACTGAAGCGTTTGTTGCGGGTAAAAAAGATCGGTGCGAGGGCTGGGTTAATGATGCTAAAGGTTAAAAATAGGTATAAAAAAACCAGGTTTGATAGTTATCAATCACCTGGTTCGGAAGAGAAGTCATTACATATCTATTGATCACAATATTTCTAGTCTCACAGTTTATCACCTCCTACGCTTTTATCTTTGTGCAGAACCATTACTGGCATCTTTAGAAAGACGGTCACACCCACAACCGCTATCAGAGTCATAATCACTGTTATCAACATGCGATCACCTCATCTTTTTTAATTTCTATTTTTCCAAACTCAACCTTTTATCCTCGGGGTCTCCCCCTTTCAGATGACACTACCCTTTTACTATGGCACCAGAAAGTTCTTTTGCAAACACATCTTGAAAAGCCTTCATGATATATTTGCTACAATCACAGCCAATTTGGTGTTTTGTGTTGTTAGATTCAACTTGTGTATACTGCACTTCTCCTAACCAGAAAAAACAGACTAAATAATGTCACAAGAAAATCATCTCGCGTTAGTCTGCGCCCTCAGTAAATGGGTCGAAACCCATCTGGGGAGAGTCATCTACCTTGAAGAGTTAGCCGCGTACTCTGGCTATTCTCTCTGGCATATGCAGAAAATATTTAAAGAAGTGACAGGGGTGTCATTAGGTAAATACATTCGTGAAAGGCGCTTAGCAGGTGCTGTCTATCAACTGCGTAGCAGTGACAGCACTATTTTTGATATTGCTTTGGATTTTGGCTTTGGTTCACAATCACACTTTACTTACATGTTCAGAAAACGTTACGGCATAACCCCGTATGACTTCCGGCAAAATACAGATATTGACCTCAATATCGCTTTGCCCTTGCATACCACTCACCAAAAACTGGCGTAATCCACACAATACCATTATTCGCCTGAATGCTTACCAACGCTAACCGGCGAATATATTCTCAGTTTTTTTTGTAGCAATTCTGCACATCAACAGTTTGTATTTCGTTACGCTGGCGATCCGCCATGTAGGTCATCACAAACATAGTACTCACCACAATAAGTGCCGCCAGCAGTAAACCAATCAGTGCAATGACTTTATTGTCATCAAACAAGCTCTTGTCCATATATCCTCCCTAATGTCTATGGCGCATCAAATTAACCATAGGATCACAATCAACGTTATTGCGATCAGCAAACATGATGTTGTCAGTAAAACCACGAGCGCAAATTGCGCGTCGCCAATTCCCGTTGAATAGTCGCTATTCTGGGTAATATTTTCTTGTTTTTTCAAAACAATACCTACTGGCAAAACACACCAGCCGTAACCTTGCATAAGAAAAATCGTGTTTTATTAGCGCATGTTTATCAAAAAATCATACTAGCGCTAGCCTGACAGCAGGCTTTTACAACGCGATCCTGTCGTAGTCTGTGTTATATATCAAGCCCACCCATTGTAAAGATGGGGAAATACTCCAAACACATTAAGATAGATAATGTATTGCACTCATCGCTCAGGACCGGAATTCCCAGCCTATTCGCATTTAATATCGTCAATCTTATCACACGGTGATAATACCTGTCGCAAGGCTGTATAGCGCCGCGACTGCAGCAATGAGTGCTACGGCAAAAGCACATTTTTCAATAGCCGAGAAGACTAATTTCTTCTGCTCGCGTTTAGCGATAATAAACAACAAGGTTCCTGGACCGTATATCACTGCCGATAATAATATGTATTTCAACCCTCCGGCATACACCATCAATACAGCGTAGAACGTGGCTATCAATGCAATAATAAAATCTTTCGTATGGTCTTTCGTTCCTACAGAGTATGTCTCTCGGGTCCAGGCCAATTTCAAGCCATAGGCAGCAACCAATAGATAGGGAATCAGGACCAGTGAACTGGTTAACTCAAGTGCAAGTTGAAAAGCATATTCAGTGAAAAGCGTAACAATTAAGAATAATTGGATAAAAATATTGGACATCCAAACCGCTGCGGAGGGTACCCCGTGTTTATTCTCGGTTGCCAAGACACTCGGCATAATATGACTTTTTGCTGCACAATAAAGCGCTTCGGCCGCCAGTAGAGTCCATGACAAATAGGCACCCATCACTGAGATGATCAATCCAATACTGATAAATATTGCCCCCCACCGGCCTACGATATGCTCTAACACCCCCGCCATTGAGGGTTGACGTAAAGCAGCCAGATCAGGGCGTAGCAGTACACCATAGGAAAGCATGGTAACCAACACCAGCAGACATAAAACACCAATAAAACCTAAGACCGTCGCTATACCGACATGTTTTCTTTCCTTAGCATAGCGGGAATAAACACTCGCCCCCTCGATACCGACAAAAACAAATACAGTTACCAGCATAGTGCTACGAACTTGAGAAAATAGAGATTCAGAACCAGCACCTATTTCCAAGGCCGCATGACCGGTATAACCATAATCGTCCAGATGAGAGAGGTCACCCACCGTCCCCAGAGGTTGAGTACCCCAGAAATTTAATGCGAAAGTATCGGTGTGGAAGGCAAATGCTAAAACAATAATAAAAATAAATATTGGAATAACTTTAGCAAAAGTTGCAATGGTATTAATCGCCGCCGCCTCTTTGATGCCACGTAACACCATAAAATGGAAGCTCCACAAAATGAATGAGGCAATTAATACAGCGGATAAAGTATTGCCATCGCCAAATAGTGGAAAGAATGCTCCGAGTGTTGATTTGATCAGTACAAAATAAGAGACACTGCCGATACATGCACCAGCCCAGAAACCGATAGCCGACGCAAACCCGGCATAATCACCAAATCCGGTTTTCGCATAGATATAAACACCAGAATCGAGTTCAGGTTTACGCTGCGCCAATGTCTGGAAAACAAAAGCCAAAGTCAGCATGCCTCCCCCTGCAATAACCCAGGCGATGAGTGCGCCAAAACCTCCAGTAGCGCGGCCAAATGTCGCGGGTAAAGAGAAAATACCGGCACCTATCATTGAACCGACGACCAACGAAGTTAATGACCACAGTGATAACTTTTTATTTGAAGAGGCCGCCATATTTCTGTCCCTTTACAAGAGTAAATCCTATGTAAACCACATTAACCTAATAAAAGCTTAAGACCAGCTGCTATTCAGCAAAAATGTGAGCTTTCGTCAAAAGCTGAATATTCATAGTTTGAGTATAGCAAGCATAAATAATGCACGTAGCCATCATTAAAATGGTGTAGTGCATTGGTGTATTGCTGAACTGAGTTGAGCGTTGTTTTATTCGTTCGGCGTCTGAGTGACATAAAATTTATCTATTTATGTCTATTTCGACGTAATTTAGCTCATCAGGCTTTTCGTTAGATAATAACGATGGTACTCATCCACGACATTTTCTAACGTCATCTGCAATTGATAACCATGCTTTTCATAGAAAGGCCGCGCTTGAAAACTGAATGTATCGACTTGGGCGAATTTACATCCCCGCAGTATTGCTTCTCGCTCAACTGCCTGTATCAGTTTGCTACCCGCTCCAGAATGACGTAACGTATCTGATACCCATAACAATTCTATACTCAGATAATGACCTAACGTATAAGTAGTAATACCCCCTAACTTCTCACCATGCTCACCCGTTATAAACACCGCTAATGGTTTACGCCCATTATCACCGACAAAATTACGGTTAAAAGCCTTCAACCCTGCCATTATTTCAGCTACATCTTCAGTTGTTGGGGTGTCCGTCATCGTTAACTTCATTGTCATTGTTCCTCGTTATGAAATCACTGGCACAACTCGATTTTATCTTTGCTTCTGGATATTCTCACAGATAAGAATTTTATTATCTGCTGATAACTGGCAAAATAAACGCTATTAAGAACTATTTCGATTTATGATGCCGCAAACCGATTTTCTTATTTTGTGTTGTCATTTCCCTCTGTAATTGTAAGGATTTCTGATGCTCCGCCGTTTCTTTTCTTATTACACCCCATACAAAGGGCTTTTCTATCTGGATTTTGGCTGTGCAATTTTGGCTGGGCTGCTGGAACTGAGCTTCCCGATGGCGGTAAAGCTGTTCATTGATAAGCTGCTCCCTAACCAAGACTGGGTGTTGATAGTCTGGGCTGCAACGGGCCTGCTAATGATTTATCTACTGAATACAGCGCTCATGGCAATAGTTAACTATTGGGGACATGCTCTCGGCGTCGGTATTGAAACCGATATGCGTCGCCAGGCCTTTAGTCATCTGCAAAAGTTATCATTTAGCTATTACGACAATATGAAGACCGGCCATATCATCACTCATGTAACGAAAGATTTAGAGGAAGTCGGGGAAATTGCCCATCACGGCCCGGAAGATCTTTTTATTGCAGTGATGACATTTATTGGTGCCTTTATTCTGATGGCATCCGTTCATCTGCCACTGGCGATGCTCACTATTGTTATTGTGCCGTTTATGACCTATTTGGTCAGCCGTTATGGTGCACAAATGACAGATACCTGGCGCCGGCTTTTTGGTCAGGTAGGGAATTTTAATGCCCGGATTGAAGAAAGTATTGGGGGTATTCGGGTAGTCAAAGCGTTCGCAAACGAATCCCACGAGAAGAAATTATTCGCCAAAGATAACGAAGATTACCGTACGACGAAGCTGAAGGCTTACCGCATCATGACCACCAGCATGACCATGAGCTATCTCAGCACCCGTCTGGTGCAGTTGATTGTGATGGTAGTCGGTACTTGGTATGTCGTTCATGATCAGTTGAGCTATGGTGGCTTCGTCGGTTTTCTATTGTTAGTCGAAGTGTTTTTCCGCCCAGTAGCAAAAATAACCTCAGTGCTGGAAAGCTACCCGAAAGGAATAGCTGGATTTAAACGATTCACTCAATTGATTGATACTTTACCCGATATTGTTGATCAACCCAATGCGCGTCCGGTCGGCCATCTTAGGGGCGATATTTGCTACCAGGATGTCAGTTTCGGTTATTCACCACAGAGCAAAATCTTTACTCACTTGAATCTGCAAATCCGTGCGGGCGAAACTGTCGCATTCGTTGGGCCATCGGGGGCCGGCAAGACCACGTTATGTTCATTACTTCCCCGCTTCTATGAACTTGATGGCGGTACAATCACCATTGATGGGATCAATATCCGTGATATGACTCAGCAATCATTACGGAATAATATTGGTATAGTTCAACAAGATGTTTTCTTATTCGGCGGTTCTATCCGTGAGAATATCGCCTATGGCAAGTTGGATGCCAGTGATGACGAAATCATGGCTGCAGCACGACAAGCCCGCTTGGATGAGCTGATTGAAAGCCTGCCAGATGGCCTTGATACTGTGGTCGGTGAGCGCGGAGTAAAATTATCGGGCGGGCAAAAACAGCGCCTTTCTATTGCCCGTATCTTCCTGAAAAATCCGCCGATTTTGATTCTGGATGAAGCGACCTCTGCGCTGGATACTGCGACCGAACAAGCCATTCAGTTGGCATTGACTGAACTATCGCAAGGCCGAACCACCTTGGTGATTGCTCACCGTTTAGCCACGATTCAAAATGCCGACCGCATCATTGTGGTCGATAAAGAAGGTATTGTTGAACAAGGTGACCACCACGAGCTCCTCGCCCGTAACGGGGCTTATGCCAAACTGCATAATGCTCAGTTCAGTGCAGCTTGATACACAGTAAAAACCCACCCGCAGATGGGCTCGAATGGTAAACTGGAGGAAAATTCAGCCAAAGCCATTCCATCGCGGGCTTAAATAGGGTACAAGGACGCCATGAAAATTCCAAAACGAATCCAACCGCTGGTTGATGACGGCTTGGTTGACGAAGTCATCCGTCGTTTAAAAAGTGGCAAAGAAGCAGATGTCTATGTTGTCCGTTGTGGGCAGGATATCCGCTGCGCTAAAGTTTACAAAGAAGCCGAGAACCGCAATTTTAAACAAGCGGTTCAATATCAAGAAGGTCGCAAGGTCCGTAATAGCCGCGATGCGCGTGCCATGGCGAAGGGATCTAAGTTTGGCCGTAAGCAGCAAGAAGAAACCTGGCAAACCGCCGAGGTGGATGCATTGTACCTGCTAGCCAATGCTGGTGTTCGCGTGCCACAACCCTATGCCTGCCTTGATGGGGTGCTGCTCATGGAGCTGGTCACCGATGAAGATGGTCTCGCTGCTCCTCGGCTTAGTGATGTCCCATTTAGCAAAGAACAAGCTCTGATCGACCATGCAATAATGATCCGTTATGTCGTACGGATGCTGTGCGCAGGCTTGGTTCATGGTGACTTATCGGAGTTTAATGTCTTAATCGATAAAGACGGCCCGGTGATTATCGATTTACCGCAAGCCGTTAATGCTGCTGCGAATAACCATGCTAAGGCCATGTTGGAGCGAGATGTGGCGAATATGACACATTATTATGGTCAATATGCCCCGGAATTGCTTGGCACTAAATATGCCAAAGAGATGTGGGCGCTGTATGAAGATGGCAAATTGCACCCTGAAACTCCATTGACCGGCGAATTTGCAGAAAGTACGCAAGCTGCGGATGTTGAGGGTGTGCTGGAGGAGATCCAGGCGGTCATCGCTGAAGAACAAGAACGCCTGCGTGAGGCTCAAGACCCTTATTAGTCAGTCATAACATTACAATCAGAAATGAGGGGGTGAGTAGAGTACGGTGCAACGTCGTTGACTTGCCCTGAATTGCCCTACCCCCTTCAGATACGATTAATTTACAAACTGTTTAGTTATTTAAGCATATAACGTACTGCTATATGGTCAGATGCACAGGTTAGCAGCGCAGCTATCAATGGCACGGTCATCAGTGAACCCGTGTTTCCCCCGCCTTGGTTCAATCTTCCCATAACTGCGTAATCGATGGTTCTGTTCGACTGCTGGGTCATCTGATTAGGAGAGACTATCTGATATGGCTGAGTGAGTGACGGGTTCAATGCCTCAAGGGATATACCCAATTGTTCAGGTGTGCGGTTATAATCTCCCATTATCATCCAGGTGGCTTGCGGACGGTTGGGTTGTATCGTTCTTGCCATATAGCCATCAATGAATTGAACAATTTGCGGTGCTTCGTTATTGGTTCGCGCCTCGGCATGGAGACTAAAAAAATAGTCGTCACCGATTCGGATACCCAATGTGGGCCTGGTGTTACGCCCACTGGTCATCGGTGGTACGATAATGACCTCTTCTGCTCGGAATCTGGAAACAATCGCCAGATTGATTCGCGATGCCGGTCCACTTCGCCCACGATCAAAGTGATAAATATAAAAATCGCTGGAGCGACTGCTGCTACCGACATTCCAGAGATATTCCTGCACCAGACTACTTGAAACCCCACGGCGGCTGGGATTAATAATAGTGTCACTCCCTCCGGCCAAAGAAACCACCGGTACTTGTATATCGGAGCGCGGCATTCTTCTTTCTATTTCAGGGTGTTGACCTGCCACTATAGGTAAAACAATAGCACTTGACGGTACAGCACCGCTTTCCTGCAAGGCTACAATATCGATTCCATCTCTGCTAAATATTGCTTTGACACCCGTTACCCATTTGGAATTACTACCATACCCACTTTGGGCTCCCTGCATATTCCAGGAGGCTAATTTATAGTCAGCAACATCTGCTTGGGCTATTAGACATAAACTTGAAAAACCATAAATTAATCCCTTAAATAATCCCCTCATATTCGAATTCCTTTCTATTTTAATATTAAGGCGCTAATGGTGGGACAATTGCCCAATAAAAGTCTTTATTGGTTTGGTCACATACATCACTGTATATGGAGTAATAACGAATGCCCGAGCTCATATAAATGCACTCACTATTATGTGCAAACTTTATTAAAATAGCGCCGGAGCTGATAAGTTCAAAATTAAACTTTTGCTTTTCATGACTGCCAGTACACTTGTGCTCCACAATCTGATAGTTGGTCCCATAGTGTTGCAGACACAGGCCAGAGTTTTGATTAACAAAAGAAATTGTCCCATCAGAGTTGTACATAAGGTTCCAGTTGGCATTGGCTTTCCAGTCTCCAGATAAATTGTGAGCATAGTCAGCCCACAGATATTGGTTCTGACCATGGTTATGGCTATAAATCAATGCGCCATGATTAACATTATAAATGGATTTATAGACAGGTTCGTTGGCCGCAATAATTTCATTGGTTGATATTAGAGTTAATATTAAAATTGCCGAGTTTAATAAACCAGATTTATTTATTTCCTTATACATATCACTACTCCCTTCTTAAAATCTCATTTAATAAACTAGATTAAGCCAGGCAGTAATTAAATCTCCATTTTTGTTATATATCGAATATTTGTGGGGTAGTAAGCCCCTCTTCCTACCCCACATTTCTCTACATCTATAGCACTAATTAACTCAGTGCCACCGCTTCAACCCGGTTTTTCCCCGCGGTTTTCGCCCGGTATAATGCTTTATCAGCAGCCTCTGACAAATCTGTCGCCGATAAATGCTCACCGGGTTCAGAGACTGATGCCACACCCACGCTGATAGTCACTCGCCCATGAGGTGACATGCCGTGAGGGATATCCAGTTCTTCAATAGAATGGCGCATGCGCTCGGCAACTGCTTTTGCATCTGACAATGTGCTAGGTGCGAGCAAAACAATAAATTCCTCACCACCATAACGAGCCAAAATATCTGAACCGCCACGAATAGATTTTGATAACGTTTCAACAATGGATTTCAAGCAAACATCCCCCATGGCATGCCCGTAGAGATCGTTAAAGCTTTTAAAATTGTCAAAATCAATCATCAACACAGACAGAGTTCCCCTTTCGGCGTAATTTTTCTGCCAAATATGCTGATAAATGTCATCAAAGTGACGGCGATTTGCTACCCCCGTTAGTACATCTGTTTGTGCCAATGCTTTTAGGATAGATTCAGATTGTTTAAGTTCTGTAATATCAAAAAACGAACCATACCAAATAACCGAGCCGTCATCTTTGCGGGTTGGGAAAGACTCACCATGAAGCCAATGCGTCCCCTTTTCCGGCAACACCACACGAAAATCACAACTCCAAACTGATAAATTTTGCTGGGATGTGATAACAGCCTGTTTTAGCATCTCCCTATCGTCAGTATGAATACGACTAAATAGCGGGTTTTTCTCTTGTGGCACGCGCAAGACATCGGCGGGTGCAAGGTCAAATATTTTCCGAATCCCTTCGCTGCAATAACTAAAATAAGATTCTCCATCAGAATTTAAATAGTATGCATAGATCATCGCTGGCAAGTTTTTAGTTAACTTGTCCATCATCTGCTTACTTTTTTCCAGTTCTATCAGTAAGGATTTTCTTTCCGACACATCAGCAATCACACTGATATACCCCATAACATTGCCATTATCAGAGGTTATTTCATGGACACTCAATGTGCCCCAAAAGCGTTTACCATCCTTACGTTGATAGCACCACTCATTGGCTTCGCGCCGATTAAGTAATAAATAGTCCAGATCAACTTGGGATTCGCCATTTTCAGGGATATACAATATGTTGGAAATAGGTTTTCCCAAAACTTCATCCTTAGAATAACCAAACATTCTCTCTGCACCCACATTATATATCGTGATGCAGTTATCTAAGTCTGTAGTAATAATGGCGATCTGTTTTTCGGCATTCAGCAGCACGTCTAACTGAAGAGTAGATAATTCATGCTTCCCATTCTCTCTCTTCACTGGCTCACCTTTTGGGTGTTTACCAAATACTTTCCTGGAAAGAAAATCCAGGCAGCCATGATAAAAAGAAAATAAAGACATAAATATAAATCACCTATTATTTAGCACGTAAAACAAAAAAAATAAAAACATCATTAACTTAGCTAATACTACCAGAAATAACACTTTGAATTATAACATGGAACAATAAGCCAGTGTAGGCCAGCCCTGATAACACCACTTGTCCGATAAGGAATGAAATTTAACTTGATAAAATCATTACAAATCCAGTAAAGAAAACTGAGACATCAATCCGCTATAGTCACCACAATTGATGTTGAACAACTGGAGTAAGAATGAAGACGTTACTTATAATATGTATGTCCACCGTATTACTATTCAATATGACGGCCAGCTATGCGGCATCACCTGCGCATCAAGAGATGCAAAAATCATCAAGTGAGAACTGCAAACGCCCTCCTGAACCGCCTAAAGACAAGAACGGCCACCCATTGCCACCCCCTAAAGATCATAATAATAGCCATGCATCTAAAGGCCAACCACCTCATGATGACAAACATTTATGCCCGCCACCACAAGGAAATAAAAAACCATAATACTGTAAGCCTCTTTTATCAATATAGATAGATTCTTACCACAGCAGATAAGTTAAAAATAGAATGGCTTAATTTATCTGCTTTTCATTATGTAACTTATTTTAAAAAAAATGCATTATACGTTAATTAATAATCATTACCTCACGGAATTAATTTACTCCCCCCCTGGCAAGATATAACTTTATAGCCCATGCTAAATAACGAGAAAAAAAATCTCCCTCATACATTAATAATGTCCTGTGACATATAACAAGTAGCTAAGGAAACAACTATGGTCTATAAATCATTATCTAGTATTGCTATTGCAACTCTCTTAGTCACAACAATGGCTCCGGTATTTGCCTCTTCCACAACGCCAAAGGATATGACTTGCAAAGAGTTTCTTGATCTTAATCCTAAAAGTATGACTCCAGTGGCGTTCTGGATACTGAATGAGGATACTCAGTATAAAAAAGGCGACAATGTCGATTTTCAGGAAGTCGATACTGTATATACTCCTAAAGTCATTGATATCTGTAAAAAATCACCCGATAAAAAAATATCTGATATGAAACCAGATATTATGGCAGCGGCCAAGAAATAAATGTCATATCATTCAAAGCCCCACCTTACTGAGGAGGGGCTTTCTGTGACTTTTAGTTATTATTATTTTGGAGTTATCATGCGAAAAAAGAAAATAATATTGGTAACATTACTGATACTACCACTCAGCCAAGCTCTGGCCGTTGATTGTAAAAATGCAGCAACACAACAGGATATGAATCAATGTGCAAATTCAGATTATAAAAAAGCTGATGCCGAACTTAATCGCACTTACAAAGATCTTCTCGCCAAAACAACTGTAGCCCAAAGGCCATTATTAAAAAGTGCGCAACTGACCTGGATAAAATACCGTGATGCGGACTGTACTTTCCAGTCATCAGCTACCGAGGGAGGTTCAGTACATCCGATGATTATTTCTGCTTGCTTGACCCATAAAACTGAAGAGCGCACCACCCAACTGAAATCATTCTTAAATTGTTCTGAAGGTGACTTAAGTTGCCCGCTGTAGCATCACTCTGACATACGCGATCGCTATGATTTGCGTTGTCTCATCAGAGAGGGTGTTACCCCATAAGCAACTTTAAAACAGTTGCTAAAATGACTGGCAGAGCTAAAACCACACTCCAAAGCAATATGAATAATTGGCATCAAACTGTACCTTATCAATTGATCGGCTCGGCATAGACGAGCTTTTAACACAAACTGGTGTGGTGCCAGTCCAGTACTTTGTTTAAACATCCGTGCAAAATGGAATTCACTCAGTCCAGCCTGTTCAGCAAGGTCAGACAATAACAGCGGTTGTGCAAGGTGGCTGTCGATATATTCCTTTACCCGCTTTAATACTACCGGGGCCAAACCACCGCGAATAGCAGGAATAGCCCACTGTAACTGGGTGTAAGTTTTGAGTAAATGGGTCATCAGCAAAGTTGCTGCACTGCTGAGCGCCAAATGATTTGCCTGTTCTTGCCAATCATAATTAAGTAAAAATTGGCGATACAGCAGTGTTATTTGTGGATCTTCGGCGAAAATACGCTCATCAACCTGAATGGATTGAGGGCTACGCTCCCAGATCTGTTCTGCTAATTGGCGCAGATGGTTATCGGTGCAATACAAATGCACAAATGATAAATCGTCTCTTACATCCCAGCTCGATAAACTGCCCTTTGGCATAATGCAAAAACGATCCGGCCCCCCGCCGTTTTTCCACCCTGCCCGCGTTTTGTGATAGCACTCATAACCATCTGCGACATACAAACTCAAGGTGTGATGATCCGGACTTTCTTGCGTAACGCAGTCATCGCGATTAGACCAGGCCGCCAATTGAATACCCGAGCCGAGTTGCACGCAATCATGCAAGCGAGCTTTATGTTCTCTTAGGGTTTCAAAGGCTTGGTAACGTTCCAACATCGCACTGACTTCCTGTGGTAAAGCTGATGGCCCCAGTTTAGTGACTTGCTGTACCGCAAACCATATTTTCTAGTTATTTATCTCAAAAATGCGCAAGATTTTGCAACTTACCGCAAGTCGCTGAAAGATGCATTTGCCTGTCAGGTAGATACTGATGTTTTGATAAGTGATGAGAAATAACCATGAACGCGCTGCTTTATTTATTAGTTGTCCTGATTTGGGGAACAACATGGATTGCGATCACCCTGCAACAACAAGGGAGTGTTGCTATTACGGTATCTATATTTTATCGGTTCGCATTAGCAGCCGGTGTCATGATGATTATTTTACTGCTTGTTCGCCGCTTACGTCATCTCGCCTTACGTGATCATCTCTTTTGTATCGCCCAGGGATTTTGCGTCTTTGCTTTTAATTTCTACTGTTTTTATCATGCGGCGGCTTATATTAGCAGCGGTTTGGAATCAGTTATTTTCTCCATGGCGGTGCTGTTTAATGCCATTAACGGCATAATTTTCTTCCGCCAACGCCTTAGCCCTAATCTGCTTCCTGCCAGTATTTTGGGGATGATAGGTATTATTGCCCTGTTCTGGCAAGATCTCACCGCGACTCAAATATCGCCCGAATTACTGAAAGGAATTGGCCTGAGCTTGCTTGGAACTTACGGTTTCTCTCTGGGTAATATGATAAGCAGTCGCCACCAGCGCCGAGGTCTGGATATTCTATCAACTAATGCTTATGCTATGACTTATGGTGCTGTATTAATGGGTTTTTTCAGTCTTATTCAGCATCACTCTTTCACGATTGAACTGACTTCAAGCTACCTTGGCTCTTTGTTGTATTTAGCTATTTTTGGCTCAGTCATTGCCTTTGCCGCTTATTTCAGTTTGATCGGTCGTATCGGAGCCAGTGGGGCAGCATACAGCACGTTGTTATTCCCTCTGGTTGCACTCACGATTTCAACATTTTATGAGAATTATCACTGGCACCTGAGTGCCATCGTCGGTTTACTACTTATCCTATTAGGTAATTTGGTGATGTTCTCCAAACCGGGTATGGTGCAATCTTGGTTTAAACGTCTCTCGCTGGGTTAGCTCCCATTGCCGTGCAATAAGTTTCGGACAGTGACACAAAATGCACCTCTAATTCTGAGGTGCATTTTATTTTCATAAGCAACTTGTTATAACTGAGATGCTTTCTGGCTATTACCTAGAGGAGCGGCACGATGTCGTTCTTCCTGTTTACCGATACCTAGCCGGTAAACGGCCAGTATCATGACCGAACCAACCAAAGCAATAGCACCTAATAGATACAAACCTGCAACTGAGGAGTTAAAAGTATTTTCTGCCCAGACCCGAATATTCGGAGCAACGAATCCACCCAGGTTTGCCAGTGAGTTAATCAAAGCAATACCGGATGCCGCTGCTGCACCACCTAAATAGCCGGTAGGGAATGTCCAGAATATCGGTTGCACCGCCAATAAACCTGCGCAACCAATACACAAAGCAATGAAAGCTAATAATGGTGTTCCTGCTAACATGGCTGAACCAGCAACTCCTGCCGCACCTGCGAATAAGGTCAATGAAGCAACCCAGCGACGTTCTCGAATAACAGTGGAAAAATGCGGAATATAGTAAGCCGCAATTAATGCACACAGCCATGGGATACCGGTCACTACCCCAACCAAGAATCCAACCTTGGTCCCTAGAATATTCGCCACTTGCGTTGGCAGGAAGAACGCAATCCCATAAGAGCCGACCTGGATAGTGAAAGCAATCAGGCAGAGAAAGATAACTTTAGGATCCAATAATGCCTGCAAGATACTCTTTGGCCCATGACTTAACTTGTCATGCTCTTCTGCGTTCATGGTTTCACACAACACATCGCGCTCCTGCTGGGTAAGCCAAGTGCAGCGCTCATCTGAAGGCCGGTCATCAAGATAGAAATAAGCCCAAATACCGACCAAAATTGTCAACAACCCTGTTATCAGGAACATAATTTGCCAACCGTGCAGGCCAAACGCACCGTGCATTGATAACAATCCTCCCGACAAAGGCCCGCCCAGAATAAATGCCAGTGGTGGCCCAAACCAGAAGAAACCAGCGACTTTTGCGCGTACATTAATCGGGAACCAGAATGTCAGATACAACATGACTCCGGGCATAAAACCGGCCTCACACGCACCTAATAAAAAACGTAATACGTAGAAACTGACTTCTGAATTAGCAAACATCATGAGGGATGAAATTGCCCCCCAGGTGACCATAATCCGCGCAAGCCAAATACGCGCACCATATTTAAACATAAATATATTACTGGGCACTTCAAATATGGCATAACCAATAAAGAATATACCGGCACCAAAGGCATATGCTGCATTACTTAACCCTGTATCCAACTGAAATGTATCTTTCGCAAAACCTATATTAGCCCGGTCAAGATAGGCCATGATATACATCATAGCCAGAAAGGGTAATAATCTTCTGACTGATTTTTTTATCGCTAACGATAGCAGTTCGCTTTTATCGTTTGGTGACATTTGCCCACTCCTCAATCATTTCTATGATGGCAAAGCGGCCTTTTATAAAAATCAACTTGCTGTTATAACAAGATATATTGCTATAAAAAAACAAAATGTTATAAAAGACATGTAGTTATAAAAGACATATTTTCTAGCTGCGCCATTCTTCACCCTGGGGATACTCAAATCGTGCTAATGACTCTTCTTTCATCGTGACGCTATAGCCCGGCAATTTTGGCGGCATATAACGTCCACGATTAATCGTAATTGGCTCGATAAAGTTTTCATGTAAGTGGTCAACATATTCCAGCACCCTTTTATCCAGTGATGCTGATACCGCGATATAATCGAATAAAACAATATTCTGTGAATATTGGCATAAACCAACACCACCACCATGTGGGCAAACAGGAATATTAAATTTGGCGGCCAATAGTAATACGGCTAATACTTCATTCAATCCACCCAGTCTGGCCGGATCTAATTGACAGAAATCAAGACTACCAGCTTGGAACATTTGTTTAAACATCACCCGGTTATGTGCGTGTTCACCGGTAGCAACACCAATAGGTGCGATCCGCTGGCGAATAGCTGCATGACCTAAAATATCATCCGGACTGGTCGGCTCCTCAATCCACCAAGGATCAAATGCTGCCAATCGGCGCATATTTTCCACTGCCTGATCAACATCCCAAATCTGGTTGGCATCCATCATTAATTTGTAATCCCAACCTAACTCTTCGCGCAAAATAGTGGCTCGACGAATATCTTGTTCAATATCAGCCCCCACTTTTTGCTTCAAATGCGTCCAGCCATCGGCAACGGCCTGACGTGCCAGCGTCCGCATTTTTTCTTCCGAATAGCCGAGCCATCCGGCGGCAGTGGTGTAACCCGGGAAGCCATCACGCAACATTTCCTCTTCGCGCTGAGCTTTAGTAGTGGATACTTTGCGCAACATCGTAATGGCTTCTTCCGGTGTCAGCACATCGGTCAGGTAAGTGAAATCAACGCAATTAACCAATTGCTCTGGCGACATGTCTGCCAGAAGTTTCCATACCGGTTTACCTTCTTTTTTAGCCCACAGATCCCATATCGCATTAATGATCGCCGCAGTCGCCAGGTGGATAACCCCTTTTTCTGGGCCAACCCAACGTAGCTGACAATCCCCCGCCACCAATTCATGCCAATAACGACCAAAATTAGCGGTGATATCTTCCAGATAGCGGTCTTGAACAAACAACTCAGACAATGATTTTACCGCCTGTACGCAAAGCTCATTGCCACGACCAATAGTAAAAGTCAGACCATTACCCACCAAATCGTCATTGGCATCGGTTCTTAACGTGACATAGGTAGCAGAATAATCTGAGATGGCATTCATCGCATCAGAACCATCCAGGTTTTTAGAAGTAGGAAAGCGAATATCTTTGACTTCAATATTAATTATTTTGCTTTTCATCTTATTCCTCGGTTTTAAAAATAGTCATTACATGCTGTCAATACATTAAAGACGTACTTGTATCGAAAAATATTCCCTGGCTGGCTAATTTATCGATATGGATACCGGGTCTCTTTACTGTCTTAGTGAAATTAATTCATAAAAACACTGTGGATATATTATTAATCTTGTACTGTGTCTGCCTATTAACATAGCAAAATACCATTACAATATTAATGTTATTAATAATAAGTTCATACAGAGACTTATTTTTTATAATATCCCACCCCTACTAGATTCGAGATGTCATTTAATTCTCCTTTTCGCTTTCGGTAATAACTCATATCTATCAACTGATTTTGAGGATAGTGGGATAAATATCCACTTCATGTTTTTTATGACAGATTCGTGTGGCAGCTATTATTTTACTGTTTTTAATCTGCTTTTAACGTGTTTTTTATCAGCTTTTTATAGGATTAAAATCGATAAAAAAGCGCAACAAAATTAAAAATAACTTTTAATATCATATTGTTATTTACAGTCATCGATGTGTCAGCATTTACATACCCTGCTAGTTTTGAAAGTAAATTCAATCAGTGTATTGGCTGATCGAATGCATCATTGACTGCTTTGCTGTATCCAAATGTTGGCGCAACTCACGCATTGCATTGAGGTCATTTCGGCAAATCAAGGCACTTAATATGGCCATGTGCTCTTCAGTAGCAATAATGTTTCTTTGCTTTAAATCTGCCTCATCCCATTGATAATGAAAGTGAAATATAACTGATATGATTTCCAAAGATTGATTGAAAAAAGGATTTTCTGCCGCAGACAAAATGAGTGTATGAAAGTCCTGGTCAAGCTGCGAGAAGGTCCGGTAGTTATCACCTATCGTTTCACGTAGTTGTCGATGACGCCCCAATAGCTCTTTGGCTTTTAACCAGCGCTCATCATCGGCGGGAAGATTCATAAAACGATTAAGAGCATGAGTTTCAAGCATTTCCCTTAATTCAAATAATTTCTCAGCATAGTTTTTATCGAATTTCTTCATCCGCCACTGCCCTCGGCGAATACTCTCAATCAGATTGTAACGGCAAAAACGCAGCAAAAACTCGCGCACAACAATCGGGCTGACCATGGCTTCTCGAGCTAGTTGTAACTCCGAAAAATTATCACCTGCACGTAATTTTCGCTGATTAATCATATGGTAAAATGCACGTTCGAAAATTCTGGTTTGTTCTTCGATAGGCTGACTGACACTATCAAAGCCGTCCATTTCATTTGGTTCACGTACAATAAGATAATTGCCATTCACTTTTTCCAACACGCCACATTCATATAAATAATTTAACGTATGATTCACGGTCGTGCGGCTGATGTTATACATTTCCGCCAGAGACGCCTGGGAAGGTAATGGAGATAAAATATGCCCTTTACTTATCCCATCGATCACTTGGTTAATCACATTATGGCGAAGGTTTTGAGTTCTACTCATCATAGCTCCTAGGGTTTTTTATTCATTTAAAACTAATTTAAAGCTGAATAGTCAGCACTAGTTCACAAATAACAGCATTGATTCATCCTGCGGGTGTTTTTTTATTTAATAAAAGAGTCCACCTATCAAGAGGCCCCGTTATGGAAAATATAAATACGATGAAAATATTACTTTGTGAAGAACCTACCAAGTTGGTTTATCAACAACGAGCATTGCCAATACCGAAAGCAGACGAAGCTTTAATAAAAGTTTTAAATGTTGGTATTTGCGGTACAGATATACATGCATGGGCAGGTCAGCAACCCTTTTTTAGTTATCCACGGGTATTAGGCCATGAGATTTGTGGGGAAATAATAGAGTTAGGAGATAACGTTCATAATATGCATGTCGGACAACGTGTTGCTGTTATTCCTTATGTTGCTTGTCATCACTGTAACTCTTGCTTGAGCGGTAAAACAAATTGCTGTGAGAATATTTCAGTTATTGGCGTCCATCAGGATGGTGGATTTAGCGAGTATTTATCGGTCCCCACCAGCAATTTATTACTGGTGGATGATGTAGACCCCGTATCTGCGGCACTGATTGAGCCTTTCGCTATCAGCGCCCATGCCGTGCGCCGGGCAGATATCCATCCCGGTGAACATGTCCTGGTGGTTGGTGCTGGCCCAATTGGCTTGGGTGTTGCTGCAATTGCACAAGCCGATGGGGCTCATGTGGTGATGGCTGACACGAGTACGCAGCGCCGTAACCATGTGGAAAATCTGTTGGATATCTGCGCGTTAGATCCAAGTGATGCGGAATTCGAACAACAGTTGCGCCAGCAATTCTCCGGCATGTTGCCATTGAAAGTGATAGATGCCACCGGTAATCAACGAGCCATGAATAACACGGTCAACTTTATCCGTCATGGAGGCAGCATCGTGTTTGTCGGCCTGTTTAAAGGCGATCTCAGTTTCCCTGATCCTGATTTCCATAAAAAAGAAACCACCATGATGGGTAGCCGAAATGCCACTTTTGAGGACTTTGCCAAAGTCGGGAAATTGATGGCCGCAGGAAAATTATCGGCGAATATGATCCTCACTCATAGCTTTGAATTCAATGCCTTGGCAGATGTTTATGAACAACAGGTTGTGAAGAATAAAGATCTTATCAAAGGCGTTATTCGATTCTGATATCACACATTGTAAGGATGTAACTCTATGTTAACGTTAAATCGTCGTGATTTTCCGGGTCGCCATCACCCTGATAAGGTCATTCAATTTGGTGAAGGTAATTTTCTGCGTGCTTTCGTTGATTGGCAATTGGATTTGCTCAATGAACATACCAGCCTTGATGCCGGAATCGTCGTCGTCCGCCCGATTAACAGCGATTATCCCCCCTCACTTAGCACTCAAGATGGCTTATACACCACTATTATTCGCGGCCTGAATGAGAAAGGTGAAAAAGTCAGCGACGCACGAATCATTCGCTCAGTTAATCGTGAAATAAATATTTATCAAGATTTTGAGAGCTATCTGGCCCTCGCCCGTGACGAAAATATTCGGTGGGTTTTCTCTAATACCACTGAGGCGGGTATCAGTTATTGGGCAGAAGATAAGTTTAGCGACGCGCCCCCGGTCAGTTATCCGGCTAAACTGACTCGCCTGATGTATGAGCGCTTTCAATATTTTTCCGGGGCGGAAGATAAAGGCTGGGTGTTTCTGCCCTGCGAACTCATTGATTACAACGGTGAAGCATTACAAAATCTGGTCCTACGCTATGCACAACAATGGCAATTAGGTGACGCTTTCAGCCAATGGCTGATGCAACATAATACCTTTTGCTCAACATTGGTCGATCGCATCGTAACTGGTTACCCCCGTGACGAAGCACCGATGCTAGAGTCTGAACTGGGCTATCACGATGCTTTTCTCGATACCGCAGAGCACTTTTATCTGTTTGTTATTCAAGGGCCACAATCATTGGCGCAGGAATTACATTTGGATGAATACCCGTTAAACATTCGCATCGTTGATGATATTAAGCCGTATAAAGAGCGCAAAGTGGCTATTTTGAATGGTGCTCACACGGCGTTGGTACCTGTCGCCTATCTTGCCGGGCTAAATACCGTTGGCGAAGCTATAGCAGATCGACAAATCAGTGAATTTGTCGCGCAGCTCATCAATCAAGAAATCATTCCGGTATTAGATTTGCCACCCGATGAGCTACAGACCTTTGCTCAAGCTGTACTCGGCCGTTTCCGTAACCCTTTCATTCAACATCAGTTATTGTCAATTTCTCTTAATGGCATGACCAAGTTTCGCACACGAATTTTGCCACAATTGCTTGCCAGCCAACGCAAAAATGGTGTTCTACCGCCGCGGCTGACTTTCGCCTTTGCTGCATTGCTGATGTTTTATCGCGGCCAACGTGATGATGGCAGCTATCGATTACAAGACGATGCTCACTGGTTAAGCTGCTTTTCAGCACTTTGGCAAGATGTCGAAGCGGGAATATTGCCGATGCGGGATCTGGTGCAATTGGTGTTAGCCGACAGCACCCATTGGGGACAAGAACTCAATCAAATCCCCCATTTGACAGACCAGATTACTGAACAATTACAAGCAATTGATCGTGTGGGGATGCGGGCAGCATTAGCCGCATACAGCTGAAGCTTGCCATACAGAAGCTAATATATATGCAAAAAACCATAAAAATACATCCATTGGATAATGTTGCTGTCGCGCTGAGTTCACTGGAAGCAGGTGAGCAAATTGATATCGTTGGGGATTGCATCACCTTGCTACAAGCGGTGAGTCGGGGACATAAATTGGCCATACAGCCTTTGCAGCGTGGGCAAAATATCATCAAGTATGGCCTGCCGATTGGCCATACGCTCAGCGATATAGCTGTGGGTGAACATATACACTCGCAAAATGCCAAAACCAATCTTAGCGATCTGGATCACTACAGTTATCAGCCGGAACTCGGCATCTTGCCACCACAAATGGCAGAACGTGAAGTACAGATTTACCGACGATCCACAGGAGATGTTGGGATCCGCAATGAATTATGGATTATCCCGACAGTGGGTTGTGTCAATGGTATTGCCCGCCAGATTCAGCAGCGTTTCTTACAGGCAACTCATGGCGCCCCCGGCATTGATGGCATTTATCTTTTTAGTCATCCGTTTGGTTGTTCACAACTGGGCGATGACCACCAGAACACTCGCACCATGCTGCAAAATATGGTGCGACACCCTAACGCTGGCGCAGTGCTGGTCATTGGCTTGGGATGTGAAAACAATCAGGTTGATGAGTTTTGCGAAACCCTTGGCCCGATTGATGAACAGCGAGTGAAATTTATGATTTGCCAGCAGCAGGGGGATGAAGTCGCCGCGGGTATGGAGCAACTTCAGATGTTGTATGAGGTCATGCGCCATGATAAACGCGTCAAGGGAGGGATCAGTGAACTGAAGTTTGGACTGGAATGCGGCGGTTCTGATGGACTGTCCGGTATTACAGCCAACCCATTATTGGGCCGTTTCTCTGACTATGTCATCGCTCATGGTGGGACTTCGGTGCTGACTGAAGTCCCAGAAATGTTTGGTGCGGAACGCATTTTAATGAGCCGTTGCCGTGATATCACCACCTTTGATAAGACGGTGAGTATGGTCAATGAATTCAAACAATACTTTATTGACCACCACCAGCCGATTTATGAAAACCCCTCTCCAGGGAACAAAGCTGGCGGTATCACAACACTGGAAGAAAAGTCACTGGGATGTACCCAAAAAGCAGGACAAAGTCAGGTGGTTGATGTGCTGAAATATGCCGAGAGACTGAAAACACCAGGCTTAAATTTACTGAGCGCTCCCGGTAATGATGCGGTTGCTACCAGTGCACTGGCTGGTGCCGGTTGCCATATGGTGCTATTCAGTACCGGCCGTGGCACACCATATGGCGGTTTCGTCCCTACCGTAAAACTAGCGACTAACAGTGAACTGGCAGCTCAGAAACCCCATTGGATTGATTTCGATGCAGGCAAACTGATTCACGGAGTCAATATGGAGGAGTTACTAACAGCGTTTATCGACTTGATTGTCGCTATTGCTAATGGCCAACCGACATGTAATGAAGTGAATGATTTTCGCGAACTCGCCATTTTCAAAAGTGGCGTCACCTTGTAACGAGGAATGCACGGGCAGGCTCCCCCTGCCCGAGTTTAAATATTACTCGCTCAGCGATCATTGATCAGATTAAGAAATTGCCGAGTCCGGGCATGGCGAGGTGTAACCAAAATATCCTGTGGCATACCGTCATCGATAATTTTACCCTGCTCCATAAAAATCACCCTATCAGCCACATCCCGGGCAAAATGCATTTCATGGGTCACCAATAACATGGTCATTTGTTGTTCATGCGCAATATTGCGGATAACGCCCAGTACCTCGCTGACCAGCTCTGGATCCAGTGCTGAAGTCACTTCATCAAACAGCATCACTTTAGGGCGCATTGCCAAAGCACGAGCAATGGCCACCCGCTGCTGCTGCCCTCCCGACAGGGTGGCTGGCCAGGCATTCGCTTTATGAGCCAGCCCCACTAATTGCAGATAATGATCAGCTCGCGCCCGTGCCTCTTCGACACCTACCTTCAAAACCCGCAAAGGGGCCTCGGTAATATTTTGCTCAACCGTTAAATGGGGGAACAAGTTAAAGTGCTGGAAGACCATACCAACCACATGGTTTACCGGTGGGCGATGGAAGAGCGAATAAGGCTGTCCGCCCGCCTTGACAGGCTTCCCCTCAATATTTATTTGACCAGCAGTAAAGGTTTCCAACCCTTTGATCAACCGTAAAATAGTTGATTTTCCTGAACCACTTGGGCCTATCAATGCCACTTTTTGCCCGGCAGGAATCGACAAGTCAAGGTGGTCCAACACCCGTGTCTCACCATAGTTTTTCACCACTTGCGACAAGGTGATCTGCACTGGAGGAAGTGGAGTTAAAGATGACTTAAACATGTGCGCGCCGCCTTTCCAGATAGCTAAACAATAATGATGTCGGCAAACTAATAAGCAGGAACAGTAATGCCATCAATGTGTAAGGTTCGTTATAACGATAGGTTAGGCCGGCAATCTGCTTCGCTGCCTGAAATAGCTCAGGAATAGTGATAACCGCCAACAGAGGGGTCTCTTTAAACATCCCAATCAGGTAATTACCCAGCACCGGTAACATAGGCTTGAATGCTTGCGGCAAAATGATGCGCGTCCACCGCGTCAAAGGTGGAAAATCCAATGCACGCGCGGCATCCCACTGCCCTTGCGGCACACCATTGATTGCTCCACGGAATGCTTCAGCAATATAAGCGCCGTAATATAATCCCATGCCAACGACGCCAGTGGCCATTGCTGGTAATGCTAATCCGCTGAGTGGTAATGCAAAAAACAAAAAGTAGAGCTGCACCAGCAGTGGCGTATTACGAAAAAATGTCACATACGCCTGACACACAGCGCTGATTATGGGTGATTGCAGTTGCAGTAACACCGCAACCAGCATCCCCAACAACGTCGCCAGCACAAAACCCGCCACCACCACTTCAAGGGTCACCAGCAAACCAGGCAGTAAATCTGGCAAGATTGACCAGGCAAATGCGAAATCAAAATCCATCATCATTCCTCGGCCAAACTCATGGCTAATTCATCTCTCACTAGCGACTCCCTATTTGGCGATAGCGGGTATGATGCTGTTCGTAATGTGCCACTAATCGGGTCAGCGGCCAGGCCATTGCGAAATAACACAGCAATACCATGCTCCAAATCAGTGTCTGGTCGCCCAAGGTGGTAATCAATGATGCCCCCGCAAAGGTCAAGTCACTCAGCGTAATTAAGGACACTATCGACGTCGATTTCAGTAGTTCCACCAGTAGGTTACCGAGCGGAGGAAGCATAAAAGGCAGTGCTTGTGGCAGAATAATGCGGCGAAAAGCCACCAATGGTGGGAAATCCAACGCGCGCAATGCATCGCGCTGCCCCTGACTGACATTGACGATGGCACTGCGAACAATCTCTGCACCAAAAGAAGAGAAATTGAGGCCCAGTCCAATAACCGCTGTGGTCATTGGGCTGATGCTAATTCCGAATAATGGCAGAATAAAAAATAGATAAAACAGCTGTACCAGTGCCGATGTACCGCGCAAAAACTCGATGCAAGCAGCAGTAATGATACGCACGGGCCGCAGGGGCGACAGTCGCAATAGCGCAAATACAAACGAGAGCACCAAAGCCACAACAGCAGATAATAAGGTTATTTGCACAGTGACCCATGCCCCACGGGCCAGTTCACCGGCAACAAATGGCAGATGACTCAATTCCATAATTTCAACTCAGTGTGCGGACAACCTATACCAGTGAGCCTGCGGGTGTCGGAGCCAGGCTGATCAGCCACTCACCCTGATTGATGATATTGTGATTTACTATCATCAATATCAGGCCAGAAAAAGGCGCTATGATATCAGCCACCCATTCACCGTATAGATTCTTAATCACCCCCAGTCGCTGCCCACGGCTCACCTGCTCACCCGCTGCAATATCCAGATACCAACGACCACTCACTGGCGCTTCAATTTTGTCAAAATTATCAACAACAATATTGCGTCGCGTCCGTATTTGCTTAGCCCCTTGCGTCAGCCCGAGTTGGCGAGCAATGTTGGCGACACCATTGAAATGGAATTGGATATTTTCTTTGTCAAGAATACCGTTAGCGCCGCCCTCAGACATCACCGCATGCCGCCCTAACCAGGGTAATTCGTTAGTTGCCCGCCCTCGATTATTGGTTTGGTCTACCGCAAACTCGACAATGGCATCGGCATCAAACTGATGGGCCAGCGAGCGAGTTATATTGTCGAACTCACCATCACCAATCTGTTGGCACATAACAAATTTCGCTACATCTTCACGCAGGTCGCCGCCATGTAAATCAATAAATACCGCAGCCTCTTTCGCCCAGCTATTCAGTACGCTATCAATAAGAACTTCGCTGAAACTCCCTTGAGGATCTCCTGGAGAAAGAAAATTGATGTTTTTATTATCCTCTGGGCAAACAAATTCAGAATGCAGATATAAACCGGGCATATTAAGCACCGGAAGAATGCTTACCGAACCGTGGACTAACTGGTCGGCAAAGTAATTTTTCAAGCGCAAAGCCGCTTCCATGGCCGAGACTTCATTAGGATGCATACCAGCAATGATGGCTAATTTTGGCCCCGGTTGCGGAGCCTCAATATCAAAATAAGGAAGTTCAAGCCCCGCCAATGTCGGATGGCTGAAAAACAATTGCCCCCAACTCACTATTCCAGCCTGACCGATAATACGTTTTGAATACGAAGAGTGTTTCGACATAAATTACCTACAAATCTCAGCAAAAATAATTAAGCCTGTGGCTCACATATCTGACTGGCTTGAACTTCTACCGGGGGTAACTCATTCTCGGTATAGCCATATTTTTGTAGGATTTTCAGTAATTCACCCGAAGCTCGTAATTTCGCTAATTCGGCATTAAATGCTTGAGTGAATTCGGGATCATTATGCGGTAAACCAAACGCGTGATAATTGTAGCCAGGGTTACCATGAGCATCGGGGATTTGCTGGAAAGGCAATGCGCGTTCGACCGTCGGGTCATTTGCTTTTTTCAACAAACTGAGGATTTCAGCATCAGGGAAATAAACAGCGTCAACACGACCGGCTTTCAGAGCCGCCAGTGCTTCAGTATCTTTATCAAATAGCACTACCTTGCTGGCTGCTATTCCACTATCTTTGGCTTCAGTAATTTGGTTCGTGCCATTTTGGGTACCAAGACGAGCTTTATTATTGGCTGCAACATCTTTTAGACTATGCAAATTCAATGGGTTGCCTTTCCTCACGATAAAAGCCCCACCGGAACGTGTAACGGGATTAGAAAAACCAATAACTTTGCAGCGGGCCGGGTTAATAAATAACCCCGCGCCAATCACATCAAAACGTTTTGCCGCCAAACCGGGTACCAATGCGCCAAAATCAACAATCGGTGTTTCTATTTGGGTTATCCCCAATGGTTTCAATACCGCACGCAACACTTCCACATTCGCGCCAGTCGCCTTGCCATCAGTACCGATATAGCCATAAGGCTGTTCATTCGCAATGCCGGCAATCAGTGGTTCATGATTTTTGGCTTTATCCAATAAGCTTTGGGCTGATGCGCTGAATGACAACGCCGCATTTAACAATAATGAGACACTCAATATCCCACTCAGAGATAAAGTTTTATTCAGTTTCATGTATATTTACCTGGTAATAAATAAATTAAGTTTTTCAATCAGAAGGCTATCTGTCTTTTTGATGAAATATTTTTAAGAACTCGATACTAAATAAACATTAATATTTAATGGTGAATAAATTCAATCCCATACAGCCCACCGATGGCATTGATTGTTTCCAGTAAATGCGCGCCATCAGCTTGTGATAAGCTGGCATCACCCTCGGATACAGAGGCTGGCTGCCACCAAGAAAGTCCGGTAAACCATGCAGTAATCTTAGCCATTATTGCCTCCACGCTATTGAGTAAACCAAGTAGAACGCCTGATTTAAGAGTAAACGCTGAACCAAACAATAAATGAAATAAGCATTATTGCTTTCAATATGCAAAATTTAGCTATTAAAGAGCTCACTTGGCGAAATTATCATTTGGGGGATGCCACTCCAGCACCAAGACGTTATATTGGATAGACATTTATCTTTAATAGATAACGATACTGAAGGAGCTCCGCATGTTTGTTGTCAGCTTGACTTACCACCAACCTATAGACGTCGTAGAAGCACTGACTGAAAGCCATAAAGACTGGTTGAAAAAGTATTATGCGCAAGGCGTGTTTATCGCCTCAGGTCGTAAAGTACCACGCACCGGTGGCATTATTTTGGCAAAAAGTATCGGTCGAGAAGAGTTAGATAAAATATTGGCAGAAGATCCGTTTAATGCAGTGGCTGATTATAGTGTGACTGAGTTTGTCCCTTCCATGACTATTGAGTCAGTTGAAGCATTAAAAACGCTTTAATTTTTTGATATAAAGCAAGTAAACAGCCATGGTCATGCATGGCTGTTTTTGCGTATCGACAGGTTATGAAACGGCCCGCTGTTGTCGTTTTTCCATAATCCGGTGCAAGTTTTCCTCAAGCCAGACCGCCAACCCTTCGACTTGCTCCTGAACTTCTTTCCCCAATGGGGTCAGTTGATATTCCACATGAGGCGGTACGACGGGGTAAGCAATACGGTCAACAAACCCGTCTTCTTCGAGGTTTTGCAAAGTTTGCGCCAGCATTTTTTCACTGACACCACCAATCTTTCTTCTCAAGGCACTAAAACGCAAAGTTTCATTACTCAAAGCAATGAGCACCAACACTCCCCAACGACTGGTGACACGCTTGAGCACTTCCCTTGATGGGCAATCTACATTGAGTAACTCACCCCGCCGGACTTGCTCTGGAAATGAAATAGTGCCTGTTAAATTTTGCGACTCTATTATTTTCATACTAACCTTTTCGTGCGTACTTACTTAAAGTTAGTATATTGCATATGATGATCTTAAGGGCGAGTTTTTAGCGAAAATTGTTTCCTAAAAAATAGCTCGCCATCTTCCAACACTATTTGGAGCGTCATAATGATCGCAGTAACCGGTGCTACAGGCCAACTAGGCCGTCTTGTTATCAATGCGTTACTTAAAAAAGTGCCTGCAAATGAAATTATTGCCGCAGTCCGCAGCCCTGAAAAAGCGAGTGACTTGGCCGCATTAGGAGTTCAGGTACGTAAAGCGGATTATAGCCAACCCACTACACTGGAGGCCGCATTCCAAGGCGTTGATAAGCTGTTGTTAATCTCATCAAGTGAAGTAGGACAACGTATTGCCCAACATACAGCCGTCATTAATGCCGCCAAACATGCAGGCGTCAAATTATTGGCTTACACCAGCTTGCTACATGCCGATACCAGCACGCTGGGATTAGGGGAAGAACACCGCGCCACAGAATCACTTTTACGTGAATCAGGCCTACCTGTGGTGTTGTTGCGAAACGGCTGGTACACCGAAAACTATGCCGCAAGTATTGCACCTGCTCTGGCTCACGGCGCATTTATCGGGGCGGTTGGTGACGGGCGTATCGCCTCTGCCACTCGTGAAGATTATGCACAAGCCGCTGCCGAAGTGTTAACTCAAGAAAATCAAGCCGGTAAAGTGTATGAATTAGCCGGTGATGACAGCTACTCCCTGGCTGAATTCTCAGCAGAGATTGCCCGTCAATCGGGTAAGCCGGTGGTATACAAAAACTTGTCTGAAGCCGACTTTAAACAAGCACTGCTTAGTGCGGGTTTACCGGAGGTTTTTGCGAGTTTGTTAGCGGATTCTGATGCGGGTGCCGCTAAAGGCGGGCTATTTGATGATAGCCATACATTGAGCAAACTTATTGGCCGCCCAACTACGCCTTATGCGAAAGTCATTGCCACAACACTGGCTGCAAGCTAAATCTTGTCGTCAGCGTTTTTAACCGGTAACCATTGAGTTACCGGTTTCATCCAACGATACCATTATGTGTCTTATGATTTGGCTGCGTCCAATGCCTGAGTCAAATCATTGAGAATATCGTCAATGTGCTCAATACCAATCGACAATCTCACCATATCCCGCGGCACTCCCGCTTTGATAAGTTCCTCATCATTGAGCTGGCGGTGGGTTGTTGAGGCCGGATGGCACGCCAATGACTTAGCATCACCAATATTCACCAACCGCACGATCAAATTCAGCGCATCAATAAATCGTCCTCCCGCAGCCTGACCACCATGGATACCAAATGATAATATCGCGGCGGGCTTACCGCCAAAATAACGCTGGGCTAACTCATGCTCAGGGTGGTCGGGTAAGCCAGCATATTTAACCCAGCTGACTTGTGGGTGATTTTTCAGATAATGGGCAACTTTCAGCGCATTTTCGGTATGGCGTTCCATGCGTAAAGCCAGGGTTTCCAGCCCCTGTAAAATCAGGAATGCATTGAATGGCGACAGTGCCGCCCCCGTGTTTCTCAATGGCACGACCCGGCAACGACCAATATAAGCTGCTGCACCGAATTGTTCGGTATAAGTCACGCCGTGATAAGACAGATCGGGGGTATTCAATTGAGCAAAACGTTCCGGATATTGTGCCCAAGGGAACTTACCGGAATCCACCACGATCCCACCAATACTGGAACCATGGCCGCCAATGTATTTAGTTAATGAATGAACCACGATATCGGCACCGTGCTCAAATGGCCGACAAAGAATAGGTGTTGCGACTGTATTATCAACAATCAGCGGCACACCATGCCGATGGGCAGCATCCGCCAATTTTTTCAAATCAACAATATTGCCTGCCGGGTTGCCTATTGATTCACAGAAAACCGCTTTGGTTCGGTCATCAATCAATGCTTCTAAAGCGTCAATATCATTATGATCGGCAAATCGGGTTTCTATCCCATAACGTGGCAAAGTATGGGCCAGCAAGTTGTAGGTTCCGCCGTACAACTTCGCCACTGACACAATGTTATCCCCTGTTTCGGCAATGGTCTGGATAGCATAGGTAATAGCCGCCATGCCCGAAGCCACCGCCAGTGCAGCTATTCCCCCTTCCAGAGCTGCAACCCGTTGTTCTAACACATCATTGGTAGGGTTCATGATCCGTGAATAAATATTGCCAGCAACTTTTAAATCAAATAAATCAGCGCCATGCTGGGTATCATCAAAGGCAAAAGAAGAAGTCTGATAAATAGGAACAGCCACAGCCTTGGTAGTTGGATCTGGTGAATAACCTGCATGAATAGATAATGTTTCTAATTTCATTTTCATCCCTTCTAAAATGACGATATCCAGCCCACTACAAGTACGCAACGCAATAGTAGCCGAATGCTATACAAGTAAGCGTGATGGACAGCGGACGCGACGTAGGAACTTACAATAGAGGAATTAGTGAGTGGCACATACCTCACAAAGTAATTATTTAGCTATTAATTATAATAAAATGATATCGATCACAGACTCCATCAGCCTGATGGCATCAGCCATACGCTGTTTTAACCTCCCCATATAGAGGAAGCTAAATTTATTGTTTAGTTGATAATATCGCGCCTCCCATCATATTAATGATTACTGCAATAAATCGTATTATTTACTGGGTCATGACATTTTTTAAAATATATAATTATAACTTTAGAAATAGACACCACGATAATATTTTCATAGTGTAACGGGACATTAATTACTCACATAAGGAATATATATTTCAAATAAAGACCAGTCTTATCTATTTTAAACAATCAAAAAATCAATCTCAATAAATAAGGAATTTCTATGTGTACTTTTTTTCATATTAAAGCAAAAAACGATGCTGTGATTGTAGGCCGCGCAATGGACTTCGGTATCCCACTGAATCCTGCCTTTTATATTCATAAACGCGGTGACTCACTTGGTTCTTCAATTTCTGTAGATGGAGAATCAATCGACATGCCGGAACTGGACATCGGTAAAAGTCTTTACGGCTATGTTGGCGTTGGTGTTACCTATAAATTCATCCCCTTCACTAATCGTATTATTACGGATGGTATGAATGAGGCAGGGCTAAATGCCAGTATGTTATTTATTGAAAATACTAAATATCAACATTTTGTTAATCCTAAAACCTCAATTCCCGCTTTCATTATGTGTAATTGGGTTTTAGGGCACTGTGGCAACGTCCAGGAGGCTCGTGAAAAACTGCCTCATCATCAGTTCTATATGCCTGCATTAATGGCGTCCGACCTCCCGCTTTATATGTCATTAGTTGATAAAACCGGGGAATCTATTGTTGTGCAGTTCCAAGATGGTGAAATGAAAATCCACGAAAATCCAATTGGGCTATCCACTAATGGTCCGTGGTTCCCTTGGCATTTAGATAATATCTCAAATTATGCCAATATAACTAAAGACACGCCTGAACCCTTTAAAATGAACGATTTTGAAGTGAAGCCCAAAGATGGGACAGGTTTATTAGGTATTCCAGGCGATTTTACTTCAGTCTCACGCTTTGTTCGCGTCGCATATGAAAAACATTTCTTAGCACAACCTACGGATAATGATCAAGCTTATGAGCAAGCAACTCATATCCTGAATTCAGTTGATTTTGGCAGTGGTGTTAAACATGGTGGGCGAGAAGATCTGAACACCTATATTTTCACCCGTTGGGCAACAATTAAGGATTTGGACAAAGGTATTATTGCTATACGCACTCATAATAACATGCAATTAAGAGCAATTGATCTATCGAAAATTGATTTTGGTGCTATCAAAAATCATATCGTTCATATCCCTAACCTGGAACCAATGACCTTTATAAAAAACTCTGTCTCTGATAAATTTGAGAATGAAACTGGCTGTTAAATATTATAATTTACCAACAAAAAATAAGGTTCTTCTACGCCCCGCAAAATGAACAGACGAACCGAGTAATAAACTCTATTTATCATTAGTCAACCACTCAATACAGGTGGAGGGATCCGCCTGTATTGAACAATCGAAATAATAAATACGGAAACTTATAGTTCAATATATAAAATGGGCATTAAATTATTATTGGCAACTTAAAACCCTACGGTTATGAATTTTTAAATAAAAACATTAGCTTAAGATAATTTGCTCTGCATCACGAAAAATATAACCTAAGGAATTAAAATAAATAGATCATATTATAAAACTTCGGAGTTTTATGTTTTCGTCAAAAGAGTTAAAGGCCTTTATTGCAACGGCAGAAGAAGGCTCCTTAAAGAAAGCCGCTGATCGTCTTTTCCTGACAATACCACCAGTGTGCAGAATGATCAAAAAACTGGAAAGTCAGCTAGGGATGAAGCTTTTCCTAAACACCGCAGCTGGGCTAAAACTGACGCCACAAGGAAAAGAGGTTTATAACGAGATATCTCCAGTATATTACCAATCAATAAAGGTTATTAAAGATATGTTGCAAGATAGAGAAACCATATTTTTAGCACTAAATAACCCTCACTGGACAACATCAAATATTATCAGAGATTTTTTTGTAAGAAATGAAGTTCGATTCTCATGTTTAGAGGGAAATGATATAAAACCTGATTATTGTGATATTTTTATCACAGATAAAATAGATAATATATCTGAATGTTACCACTGTGAAGTTATCAATGAACATTTCTGTATTGTTTGTATTCCGTCAGTATTAGATAAGATAAAATCATTACCATTTGCACAAATAAAGAGTTTTTTATCTACTGACATTTGCTCAAATCAATTAACTTATTTAGAAAAAAAAGGATTTAGTAAAAAAACAATTGAGTGCCTCAATTTCGATAATAACTTGAATATGCTAATATCTGGTCATGCAGCATCCATTATGTCAAGATATCGAGCCAACCAATACCAGGAACTGGTAGGAAATAAAATCACCATTATTGATGAGATACCAACAACCCGCCCTCTCTATATTTTGATAAATAAGAAATCAAGGCTAATTAATGACAGTGTTTTCCGTGAGTATATTGTGAAAATAAAAAACATGATGGACCGGTGCTAGATTAGCATAAGTTATAAAAAATGGCATATAAAACAAAATTGAGATATTAGTTAAATTAATAAAACTCAGGAATTAAATAATGAGTAGGATGACAAGTTTTACTGCTTATGGTGCCTCTGCTGGCAGCATATTAAACGGAGTGTTAAGTTATTTTAACCCAGAGCAATGGAATACTATTGGTGTTCTCGGTGGAATAATCATTGCAATAATGACTTTCCTAACTAACTTAGTTTTTAAAATTCGTGATGATAGGGATAGAAGGAGGATGATTGATGCATATCAATCTAAAGTTGAAAAATAAACTTGTAGGTTTATCTAGCTGTGGAGGTGCATTGGCAATTGCAATCAGTTTGTTGGGGGGGAATGATGGTTTCGAAGGGCGAGTTTATTATCCCTATCATGACGTAGGTGGAATATTAACAGTTTGTGACGGCCATACTGGGGAAAATATACAGCCCAATAAATACTACACCGATGACGAATGTAATTACTTATTGCAACAAGACTTATTATGGGTAAAACATATCGTAGACAATACTGTCACTTACCCTTTGAATGACTATCAGAGAGCAGCACTTTACTCTTTTACTTATAATATTGGCCCACAACAGTTTATTCATTCAACGTTACTTAAAAAACTGAACAATAATGATCTAATCGGTGCTTGCAATGAGTTACAGCGATGGGTCTATGCTGGGGGAAAGCGTTGGAAGGGACTAGTAAGCCGTAGGGAAATAGAGAGGGAATTATGTTTGATCGTTTTAAAAAATTAATGACCTTCACTTCAATTATATTTTATTTATTACTGTTGTTTTTGATTAGTCGTTTGTACTCGGCTAATCAAGAAAAGAAAAATAAAATCGCATACTTAGAAGTTCAACTAAACATAACACGCAAAGTTATTGAAACGAATGTTAAAAATGAAGCTGCCAATCGATTGATAACGCTTAGGCAATTAGAGTATGAACGAAAACATTGGAGTGAAACGAATGAACAAGTCAAGAAATTACAACAAGTACTGGCCAATGACGCATGTTCTAAAGAACTTTTGCCTGATACTGCTATTAAGTTCCTGCGCGCAAACTGAGTGGATTCCAACGTCTAATTTTCCCGCGGATAGTCTTTTGATCTCCTGTCATAAAAGTTTGTTTACTGGTCAAACATGGCATGACAGCCTCGCTTACACCTTAGCACTGAAACAGGATTTGGATATTTGTGCCAGCCGAATGGATAAGTTGATAAAATGGCATGTTCACCAACTTGAATCCCCGCTTTCTCGCCATCAATAACGCCCTGCGCTGCGAGATCCACACTTTCCATCTACTTGCTTTATATTTTTACAAATCAACGTTCTATAAAAAAGGCCCTAATAGTGCTTTTCTCCCCATATCCTCTTCACGTATACTGTACAAATAAACAGTGGTATTGAATCAGCAACCTTTGGTTATCCCCCTCTCCCTGTAGCAGTTATTTGGAGGCTCTATGAGTGCATTTGGCAATGCTGCACAAGACTATATTGAAAAGAGAATCGATATTAATGAGCACTGCATTGTGCATCCTGCCGCTACCTTTTTTATGACTGCCGAAGGTGAGTCGTTGATCGAGGCAGGCATACATCATGGCGCACTGCTAGTGATAGATCGCAGTTTACCGGCAAAGCACGGAGATATTGTAATCGCCACCATTGGGGGTGAATTCAGTATTAAGCGCCTTTATTTACGGCCCACACCTCGTCTTGAAGCCCTTAATGCAGGCACTCCAGCGTTAATATTGTGTGAGGGAGATGAGGATTTGGTCATTTTTGGTGTTATTACTTTTTGTATCAACAAGTTAAGATAATGTTTGCTTTAGTTGATGTAAATTCTTTCTATGCCAGTTGTGAAACTGTGTTTCGCCCAGATTTATACGGTCGCCCAGTGGTGGTGCTCTCTAATAATGACGGATGCGTCATTGCCCGTAGCCGGGAGGCCAAGGAGGTAGGTATACCAATGGGCGCACCCTACTTTAAAATTCAACAATTTATGCGACAACATGGTGTGATCGCGTTCAGCAGTAATTATGCACTCTACAGTGACATGTCCGCCCGTGTGATGACTATCCTCGAACAACTGGCCCCAGGAATCGAGATTTACTCAATCGATGAAGCATTTCTCAATCTAAAAGGTGTCCAGCATTCCATTGCGCTGGAAGAGTTTGGTCGGTATATCCGTGATCAGATACGGAAATTGACCGGTTTAAATGTTGGTGTGGGCATTGCTCCCAGCAAAACCTTAGCCAAACTGGCCAATCATGCTGCCAAGTTATGGCATAAAACCGAAGGCGTGGTTGATTTATCCAGCCCGGTGCGTCAGCGTAAACTATTGGCGCTGATGCCTGTCGCTGAAATTTGGGGAGTGGGCCGTCGTACCGCGAAAAAACTTGAAATGATGGGGATAACCACTGCCCTGCAATTATCAGAAGCCAGTCCTCCTTTTATACGTAAACATTTCAGTGTTGTATTGGAGCGAACAGTCAGAGAGTTACGCGGGGAAGCGTGTTTAGCTGTTGCAGAATTTGCCCCCACAAAACAACAAATAATCTGCTCGCGATCATTTAGTGAACGAATTACCGAATATCAAAACATACGCGAAGCTGTGTGCAGTTATGCCGAGAAAGCCGCGGAAAAACTGCGAAAAGAGCATCAATATTGCCGCCATGTCTCGACATTTATCAAAACCAGCCCCTTTGCTCCAAACGAGATATATTACAGTAATCATGCCAGCACCTACCTTACCTTCCCGACACTGGATTCACGGGATATTATTGCCGCCGCTCTTAAATGCCTGACGATCATTTGGCGGCCCGGTCATCGTTATCTGAAAGCAGGAATTGTATTAGGGGAGTTTTCAAGCCAGGGCATCTCACAATTGGGGTTGTTTGATGAAAGCAAACCGCGCATCAACAGTGAACAACTCATGGCCGCTATCGACAAAATTAATCAGTCCGGTAAAAGCAAAATCTCCTTTGTCGGACAAGGAATTAATCAAGAATGGCAGATGAAACGCGAGATGTTATCGCCGGCATATACTACTCGCGTTAGAGATTGCCCAACAGCAACCATCAAATGACGCGCTTGACCAATGTTCTGGTGCGTCGTTTTCTCAATAAAAATTGTCAGAAATTTTATTGATTATTCCTAATGAATATTTCTCATATTGATATATACAGCAACTGTAACAAATAATTATTCTTAAATTCATAATTAACAAATATCGCAAACTAAACACTCAATAAACTTCATATCATGCAACTTTTAAGCAAAAAGATTACATGTTTAGCCTCAATGACAGAGAGATAGAAAAGAAAATAAACATTCATTTAAAATCCTCACCAATCAAGTATTAAACAAACCAAGAGATTACGAGTCAATGCATTGTTTTATAACAAAAAAATATCAACACTCATAAATACAAACAAACTTAAAGTTAAAATTAAATAATGAAATTAGCTGGGCTAATATTTTTACAAATATAAAAATGCTCTAAATAAGTGCAATCAGAGTAATTAATAGCACCTTTATGGGGAATGAATAATTTAATTAATAAAGGCATAAAGTTTTATCTATAGCTGCCGATGACTCTCAGTAATTATTGTATTCCACTGTTATAAATGAAATCCCCCATTTACTGAGGTTATTATGCGAGTGAACAAACCTGTCAGCCGACAGGAGTATCCCATTGGTCGCGATACCACCTTGCAATCAACAACTGATATTCAAGGTAATATCACCTACGCCAATGCTGCCTTTGTTCGTGCCAGTGGTTTTGAATATCAGAACTTGCTGGGTCAACCTCACAATGTGGTGCGGCACCCGGACATGCCCCCCGCGGCCTTTGCTGATATGTGGCAAACGTTGAATGCGGGGTTATCCTGGTCATCATTGGTCAAAAATCGCCGCCAAAATGGCGACTATTATTGGGTGCGCGCTAATGCCACCCCATTGCGCCATGATGGCCGTTTGACCGGTTATATTTCAGTGCGAATTGCGCCCACCCGCGAAGAAGTTAAGCAAGCGGAGGCACTATATGGCGATTTCAACTCTGGCAAAGCCAAACAACGCCGCATTGCGCTGCATCGAGGGTTGATTGTCCGCACCGGCTGGCTCTCTTTCCTTTCATTATTTCAAACGCTGCCGCTACGCTGGCGTTTGCGTGGTGCATTACTGATTGCGGCACTGCTGCCGACGGTGGCAGCCAAAAGTATGGGTATTTCCGGTTTACCTTTACTCGGTTTGGGAACGACGACTCTTTTCAGTAGCCTGATCACCTCACTTTGGCTTGAGCGCCAGGTCTCACGCCCGATCGCGGCAATTTTACAGCAAGCGCAGGATGTTTCTTCCGGGCAAGCCGGTGACTATGTGCAATTGAACCGTGTTGATGAAATTGGCTATCTAATGCGTAGCGTCAATCAGTTGGGCTTGAATCTTCGTTCGCTGACAGACGACGTCAGTGGTCAGGTTGATGGTATTAATACCGCCAGCAGTGAAATTGCCGCAGGGAATCGCGAACTAAAAGTACGAACAGAACAAGCCACTGCTAATTTACAGCATATCGTCAGTGCGACGGAGCAATTAGTGGCAACAGTACAAAACAGTGCTAATAGTGCCAATGAGACGACATCACTGGCCGCCATGAGCAGTCATGCGGCAGAACAAGGCAGTGAGTTAATGCATGAAGTCATAAAAACCATGGGCACGATTAATGATTCCAGCCATAGAATTGTTGATATTATCAGTGTGATTGAAGGTATTGCTTTCCAAACCAATATATTAGCGCTCAATGCGGCAGTTGAAGCGGCCAGAGCGGGAGAACAAGGCCGTGGCTTCGCGGTAGTTGCCAGTGAAGTTCGTCATCTGGCACAACGTTCGTCCACTGCGGCAAAAGAAATTAAACACTTAATTGAAACCAGTGTGGAGCGCGTTCGTGATGGTAGCGCATTAGTCCAAAATGCCGGCGCTACCATGGACAATATCGTCAAACAGGCCGGGCAGGTTTCTACTTTAATCAGTGAAATCAGTACCTCAACTCATGAACAGACGCAAGCTCTTGGCCAGATTAGTCAATCAATTGGTCAGTTGGATCAAATGACGCACCAAAATGCGGCGATGGTAGAACAGTATGCTGGCGCGGCAGAGGAACTGGCTCACCGAACCTTACGTCTAACCGCTGCCGTGAGAATTTATCGTCCGGTGAATTAAAGCCCTGTGGATATGATATCCCGTTGAAATAGCATCAATCAATTGAGAGACCAGACACAACCACCGCATTATCTGTTATGGCTGCTATGACAGCTTATTCATCTGTCATAGCAATAAACAGAAACCCCGCTATAGTGGGTAAGTGGTTATTCAATTATTAAATAAGGAGTTTTATGTCATCACTTAATCAAACATCTGTTCGCGCTCAACAAGGTGAAACTGATGCAAACTTACCTGGTGAAGATCATTTGATCGCCCATGAAGCTTTGCTTGTCGCATTAATGGTTGAATGTGCTAACGAGTCCGATAATGATCAGTTTCTGTTTAGTGTCAGAGAAACACTTAATGGGATCTTAAGTTCTTCCCGTTATCTTGATGCGAGCAAGATAGCCAATGGCCTGCTCGATGAGGCTGATGATAAAGCCAACCGTTAGCCCCCAGCCCTCACTCATTGAGGGCTTTTTATTGGTAGCGAAAGCCAGCACCGCCACACGGGTTGATCCAGAATGGCAAGATAACGATAATTAACCGATGAAAGCGGTAACATAACCCATTGAGGAAAGTAATGGCTTCGCTGAAAGAAGTAGCAAATCTGGCGTCAGTTTCATTAATGACAGTTTCTCGGGCGATTAATAACCCAGACCAACTGCGCCCAGAGACTTATCAGCGAGTCATGCAAGCCATTGAGGCCCTCAATTATGTCCCCGACTTTTCCGCCCGAAAAATGCGCGGTAATACCACCAAAACGTCCACTCTCGCGGTGCTTGCATGGGATACCGCCACCACCCCCTTTTCCGTCGAGATATTACTGTCTATTGAGTTGACAGCGCGTGAGTTTGGCTGGAATAGTTTTCTGGTCAATCTGACCTCACATGAAGATAGCGAGCGAGCGGTTAACCAACTGTTAGCCCAGCGCCCCGATGGTATTATTTTTACCTCCATGGGGCTGCGGCAAGTCACCATCCCTGAGCGCCTGCGGGATAAAAATATCGTGCTAGCTAATTGTGTCAGCGAAAACCATTCTATCCCCAGCTATATTCCTGATGACTTTGATGGTCAGTATCAGGCGATGAAAGTGCTGTTGCGCCGAGGATATCAGCAGCCATTGTGTATTTACCTTCCCGAATGTACTTTGGCAGGCAAAGCGCGGCGAGCGGGTGTAGAAAAAGCGTGGCAAGAATCCGCCTTGCCGGTAGAGCAGTTACGTCAGTGCCATTTAGCCTGGGGGGATGAACATTATCAGGATGTGATCCCACTGTTAGAGCGCTACTGCCCTGAGGGCAAACCTGATTTTGATGTGCTTATTTGCGGTAATGATCGCATTGCTTTTCTGGCCTACCAAGTGCTGTTAGCCAAAGGTATAACTATCCCACAACAAGTTGCGGTGGTGGGTTATGACAATATGGTCGGCATCGGAGAACTATTTTTACCACCACTGACTACGGTGCAACTGCCGCATTATGATATTGGTCGGGAAGCGGCCCTTCATTTGATTGAAGGGCGAGAATCACGATCAACACACCGGTTGCCGTGCCCACTGCTGGAGCGGGCATCCATTTAATTTCAACGTAATGATTTAGCCACTAACTGCCAGTATTCGCCGTGTAGTAGCTGGGCCTGACCATTCTCCGCATACAGGGATAAACAGCGTTCATGCTCGGTCGGGTAGATACGACTGCTCATACAAGCTTGCCCGTCATTGATAAATACCTCCAACGACGAACTATCAATAAATATACGTAATGATAATACCCCCTGTTCTGGTAATACCACACTGCGATACCCCGTCAGTCCATATTGTGGGTAATACCTATCCAAAACTAGTCGATTAGCCTGACTATCGACATAAACCGAAACTTTACCACCCGTTCCTTGGGCATCAGCTAACTGCACACCATATCTTTCTGCATGACTGGCTGTGGTATCCCATGTCAATTGCAGTTCCAGACTCTGGCAATTTTCATGTAAAAGTTGTTTCTCTTGGGCCAGTGTCATTGATGTGATGAATTCACCGGCTTGCCTTAGTGCTTCAACCTCCCGCACCGGTTTTATTAATAAATTACCATCACAATCAATACTTAATTCTCGTGGCAAGGTTAAGCAGCCACTCCAATTATCGGCCTTGGTCGGCATAGGCGATTGCCACATATCCATCCAACCAATAATGACTCGCCGCCCATCAGCAGTAAGTAGGGATTGAGGTGCATAGAAATCATGGCCCAGATCCAGTTCGGTAAAAGGCTGCGAAGGCTTAAAATCGGCTCCTGGCTGCCATTTGCCGCGTAAGACACCACTTTGGAACAAATTGCGATTGAGGTAACCTTTTGCTGCCAGCCCCTGCGGTGAAAACATCAGAATACGTTCATTCCCTAATGGGAAGAAATCTGGACATTCCCACATATATCCCATGCTGTCGTCTGCGCGCGCTAAAACTTGCATAAATTGCCATTGCTGCAATGAATTGCCACGATATAGCAAGACTTGCCCATGATCTCGCTCATCTCGAGCACCGACTACCATCCACCAACAATCATCTTCAAACCACACTTTCGGATCGCGGAAATGCATGATTCCCTCGGGCGGGGTCAGTACCACACCTTGTTTGTCAAAATGTATGCCATCCTGACTGGTTGCCAGGCACTGCACCTCGAGAATAGCGCTGTCATCACCCTCACCATTAAGCCAAACATGTCCGGTATAAATCAGGCTTAACACGCCATTATCGTCTACCGCACAACCAGAAAAACAGCCGTCTTTATCCCATAAATCACCTGGAGCTAAGGCAATGGATTGATGTTGCCAACTCAACATATCGTGGCTGGTCGCATGGCCCCAATGCATCGGCCCCCAATTTTCATCATAAGGGTGATGCTGATAAAACGCGTGATACTGTCCGTTAAAAAAGATCAACCCGTTGGGGTCATTCATCCACCCTGCCGGCGGAGCCAAATGATAATGTGGATAGAAATTTTGGCCAACCTGAGAAGCTAAAGTTTGCAGTACATCATTGGCCCGTTCAATTAATGGATTCATAGTGCTCACTTGGTCGTTAATTGCAAAGAAGGATCATCGGTAGGTGGCTCAGCACGTAGCATAAAGCAGGAAATAACGGTTAATCCGAGGACAATCGCCCCCATAACCATATAAGTATCAGCGAACCCGATGTGGTCGTAGCTAATACCTGCCAGCGGTGAAAATATGCTGGCACAGACTTGGGTGACAAACTGGAAGCCCACCAAATACAGCGTCGCTGATAGACGTGGGTCGAAATTGGCAGCGATATACTTAAACATTGCGATCAGCAGTATGGGTAATTCGACCGCATGTAAGAGTTTCATCAGTGAAATAGTAGCGGCATCTTGGGCCAGCCCTGAACCAAATATCCGCATCGCCATGATCAACCCACTCAGTAATAAACCTTTCTTCGCGCCAATACGGTTAACCAAAAAAGGTGCAAGGAACATACCGCCCGCTTCCAGGAATACCTGTAATGAATTAAGGAAACCGTACATTTCATTGCCGTGGCGCGGATCCGCAAATAAAGAAGAGAAATACACCGGGAATTGCTGGTCATATACGTTATAAACACTGACCCCCGTAACAAACACCACCAGCGCCCAGAAACGCGAAAGACGTAATAATGACAACGTATCGTGAAGCGTCAGGGCACTACTCTTACCATATTCCAATTGCCCCATTGCATCTGCTTTGACTTCATGCAGACGCCACAACAACAGTAAAAATAACGCAGCCGACGCCGAAGCCATCCAGAAATTAATGTTGGGATTAATATTAAACAGCATGCCAGCAAAAAAGGTCGCTCCCGCCCAGCCCAGTGATCCCCACATCCGGGCTTTACCAAATTCAAACCCGCTAATCCGACTCACTCGCTCGGTATAAGATTCCAAAGCGCCAATACCGGCAAAGAATGTCATCCCCATATACAAACCGCCTACTACCGCACCGGCAAGCATATTGATGCGCAATAAAGGGGCATAAACATAAATAAAAAAAGGGCCACTGATCAGCAGCAAAATACCAATAGCCCATAAAAGATGTTTTTTAAGTCCCAGCTTATCTTGTATCACTCCGTATAACGGTTGTGCACATAATGCCGTTATGGCGATAGCAGAAAATGTTGCACCGGTTTCTGCTCCTTTTAACCCTACATATTGATTTAGCCAAATCGAGAATAATGAAAATGCCGATGACCAGGTAAAGAAAAACGTAAACAGTAAGCCACTTAAGATCAGATATTGATTGCGGACAGAGTGTTTCATGGCGATATCCGGTTGGAGATTTACGCTCATTGTTAACGTTAACTTTTTATTTTGGAAAGATCTGCTTCGTTTGTTTCGTGATGTTAATCACCAATGTTAACGTTAACAGTGAATTTATGTGATGGGAGTCACATGATATTATCTGGCTCGCCTCATGTGTTTTTTTTGGTTTTACGTTATCGTTAGGTAACAGCTTGGGTTGGCATAATGGGTCAATCTGGCATGCCTTTTGGCCCGAATAATATAAGGAGGAAAAGTGCTACTGGATAAAATCCTACTGGTTGTCATTATGATTTTATTGTCACTTTTTGCCTGGATGTTTTTCTCACCGTATCATATGTATTCAACAGCTTATGAGTTCCTTGAGTTGTTTGGTTTTCAAGAGGGATACAAAAATTTAGGTTTTGGTCCACCAACTGAAATATCTGATTAAACAGATAAAAAAACAGGCGCTATTTTATGCACCTGTTTTCTAGATTTATGAATCTTCTCTCCGTGAATGGCCTATTCTGTTTGTTCCATTTCTAATTGTTCTTTAGGCGGTATCACTGAATAACTGGCAACGATCGCTGTAAGAATAATAAATAAATGCCCTTCCGAGGAATCCAGTAAGAAGGAGTTAAACAGGTGACAAGCCAAATAAGCACAGAGTAAAGACACTAATATATTTCTAAGGTGTGCGGGTAAACGTAAAGCTGAACGGAAATAGCACCACATCCATCCGAGGAATAAAGCTAACCCGATTATCCCTGATTGCACAGTCTGCATCAGATATTCATTATGTGGGTTTATACTGTATGCATCTTCAGAGAAACTTAACCAGAAGCCTCCAGCACCATGGCCTAACACTGGAGCCTGTTCTATCAGCTTTACAGACTCAAGCATAAATGCCGTACGTAACCCCATCGAGCTATCACAAGCCTCTTTATCTGCAGTATCAGTGACCGCCAGACAACTTTGAATCTCTGTCACACCTTGTTGCAGCCGTTCAACAGCGCGGTTTGGTACTATAGCCACTATGGCCGCAACGATAAGAGCGCCAACTACCATTCCCAAACGCTGGCGGTTTGATAGCGACAGTAAACCCCACATCCCAAAAGCCGCAGCCAAAGCAATATAACCGGTTCTGCCCTGCACCATAAATATAATGTTATAAACAGCTAGGCACACCAGCAAAGCATAACCCCAGCGCTTCAGCCCCTGACTGCGGAACGCCAAAGAGAGCCATATAACCGCCGCTAAGGCCATAAAGAAGTTATGTGTGATTTGTAATTTAAAGACATACGGATTTAATGGATCAATCTGACCCAGTGGCATATGCAGTACACCAACCCACAAGCTGGCGGCCAGGATCACGGCATTGGCCAGTAAAAAGCCTTTGGCAAAATAGCTGGCAAGTGAGCGCGAAAGAACAAAAAACATCGCTAATGGCAAGATATATAACAGTTTTGAGTACTTACCTACCATCACTTTACCGTACAGATTGTGATGCCAAAGCAAAGATATAGCCAACAACAAAAACATGAGAGCAGGTAGCCAAATCAACGGATTTTTGACTAAGACTTTCACATAGCGAGTATCGCGGCTTAGCAGTAAACAGATGACAGCCAATACCATCGACAAATTCATTATAAAATTAGAAGTGGGTAGACCAATACCTAACAAAAATGCAGTGGCACAAGAGAACATGCCAATATATCGATGTGCTGGCGGCGAACCGGGCAAAGCAGCAGAAGAAATCATAAGTCGCTCACTTCAGAGTAATCACCAGAAGAGGCCGCATGACACGCGTAACCCAGCATAGCTGGCCTCCATCTATGACATAGCCAACCGGTGTACTCTGGCTGGCTATGAAAAGTATTTTGGATAAATGCTGTTATGCCGCGAGTGAACGGAACAGGTAACGGAACCACCATAATGGCCGCCACCACACTTTACGTTCAGGTACTGTCGGCGGACGTGAATGCACTTTTTTAATTTCCCAATTAAAGTTAAGGAATATTCGGCTATGACCATATTCCGCACCAAATAGGGCAATTTCATTTTTCTTGCGATCATCGATAGGCGCGTTATGCGTCAAATCACGATCCAGTGAATGGTAACTTTTCTTCCTATCAACATTACGTTCAATACAGCGGTATTGCTTAGGCAAATAACGCGGTGTGGAACCATGGTCTTTATGGAACTTCACAAAGCGGTAATCTTCCGAACCGTAATGACCGGCGAACTCTTCGTCATAACCATAAAGTCTGAAGAAACGAGCTCTGGACATGAAGAATAAATTCGGGTGACCACGATAGGCCTTGCCAGTTTTTTCATCGGTACGATAGATACGATACAGCGAGCGCCCTGGGTTACGCGCATTAACCAGATAACGCAGGGTATCTTCGGGCAGCAGGCAATCTAAATCGGTAATGATAATCTTGTCAGATTTGGCATAAGTTACACCAAGATTACGGGAGCCAGCCTGATTCCACTGGATATCAGTGGTTATTCTTAACCACGTGAAATTCAAATCATAATCTTTTACTTCATATTCTAAAGGTGAGCAGTCATCTACGATGACAAATTCAACCGCATCCTTAATATCATCAGGGTAAGATTCATATTCCTTCAACAAAGACTCAACAGAATCCATATTTCCCTGATTACAGTAAAAATGAGTTACATAAGTCAGTTTGATGTGCTGCTTATCTAACGGATGCCGTGCTTTAACAATTTCTACATCCTTCGCCACAATATAAACCTCTGTTTTAAGAGAGAAAATAACAAAATTTATAATTTACTGAGATCTGGTTATTAAATGACAAACACATGCTGAATAACATTGCCGTCAAGGATAAAGAGTTAACCTAATCAGTCAAATATTTTCTTCATATTATTATGGCAGGTCACAGCACCTTGATTGGCCTTCAAAGTTACTGAATTGGCTGAATATACGAAGGTGAGAAAGGCATTCACTTGAGTGGCGAACACATTGAACTTCTTAGTGTCCCTTACTGCTTCTCGACTGAGCTTAAGGACTAGCACGTGCTGACATGAGTGCCAGCGATCTATTCTTGTTGGTGCTGGCATCATCGTGGATCACACGTTCGGTGGCTGAGGGCGAGGGTTACGGTGCACCTGATGAGGAAAAATATTTACTCTGCGAGAAGGCTAAATACAGAGCTTTCTTGTAGAAAATCTATTGCGTAGTAGCTATACAGTCACACAGTTTTACTCAATGCCATAAGGAAATGGATATGAATCTTAGCTTGCCCGGAAATTATCTGTACTACCTTTCAAGAGACAATCTCGCCCCCGAAGAGTATGAACGAATTATCAGCGCCTATGCTGCCTGGTCACGGATTTGTCGTGAGTATGAATTTGATGATGGCTACAACGCCAGCCGTTACCTTATCAATATGAGAGAGGGCCGGACTTATCATACCCCAGCCTCCTCTCGCGGATCGCGTGAAAAAGAGAAACTGGAAAAAATGGTGTTTTCTGGTGAAATCGTGATGCTAAGTGATATCTATCGCCCAGCAGGGCTTTTTCATATTAATGATGACGGTAAACTGATTTGTGCTGATCCATTAGCTTTCCACCTTAATGGCGTAGAAAAAATCATTCAAGAGTATACGGTTTCTGTAAAGCGAAGAGACTATCGACACTCCGGAGGAAAACCACGGTCAACACAAATTCAGCGTTTGGTGCGCACTTCTGCACCTGATTTGCCAGCACAGCAAGCCCTTCGTACTATCAATACCAAAGCTGCGGGGCGGTTGCTAGCTGCCGGGGGGGTTTACAACGGAAATGTTGAAGGCTATGCGAAAGTAGCTAAGGATTTAGGTGGTGATGCAGATAAAGGATTCGAGCAGGTACTGAATAAGCAAACTGCCGGGGCTATGCTTGCTGCTGGCGCTCTACTTGGTGCAAAAAAAGGCGGCGCAGCTTCGATAAAACAGATTGATAACTTGAAAGCCGCGTCAACGAAAGAGTTTAAAGTGGTAGAAATAAAAGCTGGAGAAAAAGGCAGTTGGAGCAAACCACTGAACAAGCCTAGCCCCAATACAATTTATAAAGTTGATGGAAATAAAGTATATCATACAGATGATCAAGGCCGGGTGAAGATGGTTGAAGCCGACCTTACGGCGATGACTAAAGATCGCAATACCTACCAACAACGCAAAGCCGGGAAAAGTGGTGATTCCGGTGATGAAGGCGGACATTTGCTCGCTAGCATTTTTGATGGGCCGGGAGAAAAACTTAATCTTGTTCCGATGGATGCAAACCTGAACAAGGGAGCATGGAAAAAGATGGAGAATAGCTGGGCTAAGGCGCTGGAAGATGGCAAACCAGTTAAAGTGAAAATAAATCCTATTTATACTGGTGACAGTAACAGACCTAGTAGCTTTGAAATAAAATGTACAATAGGCAACGAGCGACCTGTCGTGACTGGTTTTAAAAATGTGTCTGGAGGACAGTAGAGTTATGAGAAACGAACAAAATATTTATCAAGACATAAGTCAAATTCTTTTAAATACATCACCTGATGATGCAGTTAAGGTCATAGTCAGAGCAAAACTTTTCCCTGAAGGTGATGGAGGAGAATACGAGTTCGATTATATTGACTCAGCAGGTACAAATAACTGGTTTGACCCCTATGATGGTGCCGTCAGTGACCTTACTCCGTTAATTGTGGAACTTAGAAAGTATTATTTGGAGCATGGACTTACAAACGGTCTACCTGAATGGATTGGTTGTGAAATGACGTTCGATTTAGAGAAAATGAAACTAAGTATTGAATTCGAATATGATAGCCAAGAAAGTTAACCAATAATCTCATCAGTGAAGTTGCCTGATTGACTTATATCGACGAAAGGGCCTTTTCGAGGTCTTTTTACTTATACTTTATAAGTATCGAGCTCTACAGGAAGTTACATAAAATCGAAGCGGGCCGCGGACTGTTTGATTGAGAGATCAAGCCCTATTCCAACACTGAAATTTTCTGACATTTGGGACGATTTTTTACATGTAGAGCAAAAAGACCGGAGCTAAAGTCTCATTTCCTCTGCCCCTAAGATGTAACGCCATAAATATGACTCTTGAAGATGTCATCGGTATGTATCGCGATAATATCGTAGACGCCTACCTAATCCACTATACGCACAACTATTCCCATTCATGGCGTGGAGCACAGGTAAGACCAAACAGAGTGGACTATCGTGACAGCGTTGTAGCTTATTTTTTGTACCGCTTTGCAGAAGAGTTTTGCAGAGTAACAATGCAGACCAAAAAGCCAACATAATCACTACAATTATGTTGGCTAAATATTATTGGTTACAACTTACATATGCTTAATAATGGCGTCGCCAAACTCTGAACATTTCAGTAACTTAGCGCCTTCCATCAGACGTTCGAAATCATAAGTGACCGTCTTGGCTTGAATTGCGCCTTCGGTGCCTTTGATAATCAGGTCTGCGGCTTCGAACCAGCCCATGTGACGCAGCATCATTTCTGCAGACAGAATAATAGAACCTGGGTTCACTTTATCCTGACCCGCATATTTAGGTGCGGTACCATGAGTCGCTTCAAACAATGCGCACTCATCACCAATGTTTGCACCTGGGGCAATACCGATACCGCCAACTTGAGCAGCCAATGCATCAGAAATGTAATCCCCATTCAAGTTCATACACGCGATAACATCATATTCAGCCGGACGCAGCAGGATCTGTTGCAGGAAAGCATCGGCAATCACATCTTTAACAATGATGTCCTTACCGTTGTTTGGATTCTTGATTTTAACCCAAGGGCCGCCATCGATCAGCTCACCACCAAATTCCTCACGCGCTAACTGGTAACCCCAGTCTTTAAATGCGCCTTCGGTGAATTTCATAATGTTGCCTTTATGAACCAGGGTGACTGATTCACGATCGTTGGTAATGGCATACTCAATTGCAGCACGAACCAAACGCTTAGTCCCTTCTTCTGAACAGGGTTTTACACCAATACCACATTGTTCAGGGAAGCGGATTTTCTTCACGCCCATCTCTTCACGCAGGAACTTAATCACTTTTTCAGCTTCTGGTGAGCCGGCTTTCCATTCGATACCCGCATAGATGTCTTCTGCGTTTTCGCGGAAAATCACCATATTGGTTAACTCAGGGTGTTTTACCGGGCTTGGGGTACCTTCGTAATAACGCACTGGGCGTAGGCACACATACAAGTCGAGTTGTTGGCGCAAAGCAACGTTCAGAGAACGAATACCGCCACCCACTGGAGTGGTCAATGGGCCTTTAATTGCAACGCGGTACTCACGAATCAAGTCCAATGTTTCTTCTGGCAACCAAACATCTTTGCCATAAACATGGGTTGATTTCTCACCGGTGTAAATTTCCATCCAGGAGATTTTACGCTCACCGTTATAGGCCTTCTTAACCGCAGCATCCACCACGTTGATCATGGCTGGGGTCACATCAACGCCAATGCCGTCACCTTCAATAAATGGAATGATCGGATTATGCGGAACAACCAGTTTACCCTGAGCATCGACAGTAATTTTCTTACCTTCTGCCGGAACAACTACTTTGCTTTCCATCAACCTCTCCTTCAGCGCAATTTTGTTAATGCCTTGTAAGATTCGTGTCAATACTACTTGAATATTCGTTCCACGCCAATCCGAAACAGATTGAGGTATAATGCGCTAATCATCCGAAATCGCAATAATCATGAATAAATTCTCTGTTAAAAATCACAAAGTTAACCGATTCAGCACTAAGGCACAGGCTAAACAGGTGAAGCCCATTACCCCTCGGCGCGTACTGTTATTCAACAAGCCTTTTGATGTGTTACCCCAATTTACTGATGAAGCTGGGCGCTCAACTTTGAAGGAATTTATCCCTTTTAACGATGTTTATGCGGCTGGGCGACTCGATCGGGATAGCGAAGGTTTACTGGTATTAACTAATGATGGCAAACTGCAAGCCAGGCTAACGCAACCAGCCCAGAAAACCGGTAAAGTCTATTTTGTACAAGTAGAAGGGTTGCCCGACGAAGATGCACTTAGTCAGCTAAGAACAGGGATAACCTTAAAAGATGGCCCTACTCTGCCCGCGGGTGCTGAGCTGGTTAGTGAACCCGCGTGGTTATGGCCACGCCATCCACCGATTCGAGAGCGCAAAACCATCCCCACAAGCTGGTTAAAAATAACACTTTTCGAAGGCCGCAATCGGCAGGTTCGCAGAATGACTGCCCATATTGGCTTCCCTACCCTGCGTCTGATACGTTTTAGTATGGGTAATTTAAGCCTTGGCGATCTACAGCCCGGCGAATGGAAGGAGATAAACCATGTTTAAGCCCCATGTTACCGTGGCTTGTGTCGTGCATGCGCAGGGGAAGTTTTTAATTGTTGAAGAGACAATTAATGGGAAAAAATTATGGAATCAACCCGCAGGTCATTTGGAAGCCGATGAAACTCTACTGCAAGCTGCGGAAAGAGAGTTGTGGGAGGAAACCGGTATTCGAGCCACCCCGCAATATTTTCTGCGCATGCACCAGTGGATAGCACCGGATAAAACCCCATTCCTGCGTTTCGCTTTTGTTATTGAGCTACTGGCTCGATTGCCCACTGAACCGCATGACGAGGATATCGACCGCTGTCTGTGGCTTACCGCCGATGAAATTCTACAATCGGATAATTTACGCTCACCTTTAGTGGCCGAAAGTATCCGTTGCTATCAGCAGCCCGAGCGTTATTCACTTGATGTGATTGGTTCATTTAACTGGCCATTATAAACGGCAGATTTGATTCACTCAGGTAATTTCATTAAGAGTGCGAATCTACCATGCAGCGACGCAGTCAACGTGATAAAATCCGGCGCTTGTTTTTATAATGCCCTGCCACGCTGAAGAGTGGGTCGGATAATATCATCCGTCATAGCCTTCATTGGGGCTTTAGGTATTTACGTTAGTGAGACTCCCATGTCAGATAACAGCCAGAAAAAAGTAATCGTCGGTATGTCCGGCGGTGTCGATTCTTCCGTTTCCGCCTACCTGCTCCAGCAACAGGGCTACCAAGTTGCCGGTTTGTTCATGAAGAACTGGGAAGAGGATGATGGCGAAGAGTATTGCTCAGCAGCGACCGATTTGGCCGATGCTCAAGCAGTATGCGACAAACTGGGCATGGAGTTGCACACCGTCAATTTTGCCGCAGAATACTGGGATAACGTGTTCGAATTGTTCCTGGAAGAATACAAAGCCGGGCGCACCCCTAACCCCGATATTCTGTGTAATAAAGAAATCAAATTTAAAGCTTTCCTTGAGTTTGCCGCGGAAGATTTGGGTGCAGACTATATTGCTACCGGGCATTACGTCCGTCGTCAGGACGTTAACGGTAAAAGTCGCTTGTTACGTGGGCTTGATGGCAATAAAGACCAAAGCTATTTCCTCTACACATTAAGCCACGAACAGCTCGCTCAAAGCCTGTTCCCTGTTGGTGAGTTAGAAAAGCCTGAAGTTCGCCGTATTGCTGAGCAACTTGACCTGGTCACTGCCAAGAAAAAAGACTCCACGGGTATCTGCTTTATCGGCGAGCGCAAATTCCGTGATTTCCTGGGCCGCTATCTGCCCGCGCAACCCGGCACAATCATGACCGTAGATGGCCAGCATGTGGGCGAACATCAGGGTTTGATGTATCACACCTTGGGGCAGCGTAAAGGCTTGGGTATCGGCGGCACTAAAGAAGGTGGCGATGATCCGTGGTATGTGGTGGATAAAGATGTTGCGAATAACATCTTACTGGTAGCTCAAGGACATGAACATCCGCGTTTAATGTCTGTGGGGCTGATTGCCCAACAGTTACATTGGGTTGATAGAGAACCCGTCACTGCTGCTTTCCGCTGTGTGGTGAAAACTCGTTACCGCCAGCAGGACATTCCCTGCACCGTGACACCATTGGATGACGAACGTGTTGAGGTTCGGTTTGATGAACCTGTAGCGGCAGTCACACCCGGCCAGTCTGCGGTCTTCTATCAAGGTGAAGTTTGTCTCGGTGGCGGTATTATAGAAGAGCGTTATCCACTGCCAGGTTCAGTCGCAAACTAATTCAACCTATACATAAACAAGGACGTTTACAGGAGTAACCGTGGCGAAAAATTATTATGATATTACGTTGGCATTGGCCGGAATCTGCCAGTCAGCTCGCTTGGTTCAGCAATTGGCGCATGAAGGCCAATGTGATAATGATGCATTAAACACTGTGCTCAGTGGGTTGCTACAAACCAACCCGCCTTCCACTTTGGCCGTCTATGGCGGCAATGAACAATCCTTAAAAATGGGGTTGGAAACACTGCAAAGTGTGTTAAATGCCAACCGTCAGGGGCCTGCGGCGGAACTGACCCGCTACACCCTAAGCCTGATGGTGTTGGAGCGAAAGCTCAATGCCAATAAGTCGGCGATGAATACCTTGGGTGATCGTATTAGTCAGCTTGATCGCCAATTGGCACATTTCGATCTTGAATCGGAAACAATGATGAGTTCGCTGGCTGCCATTTATACGGATGTTATCAGTCCACTCGGTCCGCGCATTCAGGTTATTGGCTCACCCGCTATTTTACAAAGCACACTGGTGCAGGCAAAAATTCGTGCCGCCCTGCTGGCGGGAATCCGCTCAGCCGTACTTTGGCAACAAGTCGGCGGAAGCCGCTTGCAGTTAATGTTCTCGCGAAATCGTCTGTTTAAGCAGGCGCAGAGTATTCTTGCTCATATTTGAAATCCTTTCTCAGGAGTTGCCACCGATGGAATTATCCTCACTGACCGCCGTTTCCCCAATTGATGGACGCTACGGCGACAAAGTCAGCGCACTGCGCCCAATCTTTAGCGAATTTGGTTTGCTGAAATTCCGCGTGCAGGTCGAAGTACGTTGGCTGCAAAAACTGGCCGCCTGTGCAGAAATCAAAGAAGTTCCGGCTTTTGATGCCAACGCAAACGCTTACCTTGATAAGATCGTGCAAGAATTCAATGAACAAGATGCACAGCGCATCAAAACCATTGAACGCACCACGAATCATGATGTAAAAGCGGTTGAATACTTTTTGAAAGAGAAAGTAGCAAGTGTTCCGGCATTACATGCCGTCTCTGAATTTATCCACTTTGCCTGTACTTCAGAAGATATCAATAACTTGTCGCACGCTTTAATGCTGCAAACGGCACGCCAGGATGTGATTTTGCCTGAGTGGCGCAAGATTATTGACTCCATCAAAGCCCTGGCACACCAGTATCGTGATTTACCGCTGCTGTCCCGTACCCATGGGCAACCTGCAACACCTTCCACGATTGGTAAAGAGCTGGCGAACGTCGCATACCGGATGGAACGTCAATTCCGTCAACTGTCGCAAGTTGAAATTTTAGGTAAAATCAATGGTGCAGTAGGTAACTATAATGCTCACATCGTTGCTTATCCTGAAGTAGATTGGCATCAGTTCAGCGAAAGTTTTGTCACGTCACTGGGTATCAACTGGAACCCATACACCACGCAAATTGAACCGCATGATTATATTGCCGAACTGTTTGACTGCGTGGCACGTTTCAATACTATCTTGATCGATTTCGACCGCGATATCTGGGGTTACATTGCATTGAATCATTTCAAGCAAAAAACCATTGCTGGCGAAATTGGTTCAAGCACCATGCCACATAAAGTGAACCCAATTGATTTTGAAAACTCAGAGGGCAATCTGGGCCTGTCCAACGCGGTGCTGGGCCATTTAGCCAGCAAACTTCCTGTTTCGCGCTGGCAGCGCGATCTGACGGATTCCACCGTGTTACGTAACTTGGGCGTAGGCTTGGGTTATGCGTTGATTGCCTATCAAGCGACCATGAAAGGCATTAGCAAACTTGAAGTCAACGAAGCGCACCTGTTGGAAGAGTTGGATCACAACTGGGAAGTTTTGGCCGAGCCGATTCAAACAGTTATGCGCCGCTATGGCATTGAAAAACCATACGAAAAATTGAAAGAATTGACCCGAGGGAAACGTGTCGATGCGGCGGGCATGCAAGCCTTTATCGACAGCCTCGCGCTGCCGGAAGCAGAAAAAACCCGCTTGAAAGCCATGACACCCGCCAATTACATTGGTCGTGCCACAACAATGGTCGATGAGTTGAAGTAATACTTTAGTCTCAACATCAGGTGGCAAATCAACGCCACCTGAATAATTTCTTATCCTTTCGCGTACTGCCCCTGTTTAGCCCCGGTTTAGTCACCGTCATTGATAATACTGTTGATGTCAAAAGGACTTTACACTTGCTGGAGCTAATATCACTATGTTGAAGCAAACACTTCTTTCTCTCGCCCTAATGGGAACCTGCACTGCCGCTATGGCAGCGGATTACACTTATGTAGCCGGTGGCCTGCAATATGGCTCAATCAGCAACAATGAGCGCTTCGATAAAGAATTCAATCAAAGTCAGTACAGTCATATCGGTAACCGCGATATGGGCGGCATCTACTTCAATGGTGGCTATGGTTTTGATAACGACCTGTTTATTGATGGTCGTATAAGTAGCATCGCCAATAATGACCGCGGCCTTGCCGAAGCAGTCCTCGGGCTGGGTTACCATTTTGCCTTCTCACCCAATATTGATTTCTATACCTTGGTGGGCGGCAGCCGCCATGCAATGGTATTTGATGCCAGCAAAGATGGCAAAAAAACCAATACTTACAATAGTGCCACAGGCGAAATTGGTATCAAAAGTAAGTTATCACAGGATATCGGTCTGGATGTTGCCTACCGTTTGGCAAACTATGATAGTCGTGCATACCATGAAGCACGTATAACAACTGACTATGCTCTGACACAAAGCCTCTCTGCAGAAGTAGGTTATACCTACCATAACTGGAAAGTCAGTGATCAAGCGATGCAGGCAGGTTTACGTTACACTTTCTAAGTCACTGTTCTAATTTTTACTTGTCGGGTAATATTAGATTACCCGGTTAATGTCTTATCGAGGAATGTAGTATGCGGGTTTTAGTTGTCGAAGATAATGCTTTGTTGCGTCACCATCTTACGGTGCAAATGCGTGAAATGGGCCATCAGGTTGATGCAGCAGAGGATGCCAAAGAGGCAGACTATTTCTTGCAGGAACATGCCCCAGATATCGCCATTATTGATCTTGGTTTACCAGGCGAGGATGGCTTAAGCCTTATCCGTCGTTGGCGTAGTCATCAGACAAACCTGCCAATTCTAGTGCTTACTGCGAGGGAAAGTTGGCAAGACAAGGTTGCGGTACTGGAAGCCGGTGCTGATGATTATGTCACCAAACCTTTTCATCTTGAAGAAGTTATAGCGCGAATTCAGGCATTGATGCGACGCAATATCGGCCTCGCGTCCCAAATTATTGAATTTCCCCCATTTCAAATTGATCTCTCTCGCAGAGAGTTGTGTGTCAATCAGCAACAGATTAAACTGACCGCTTTCGAATACACTATCATTGAAACCCTTATTCGTAATGCAGGAAAAGTAGTTAGCAAAGATACATTAATGCTGCAACTCTACCCTGATGCAGAATTACGTGAGAGCCATACTATCGACGTATTAATGGGCCGTTTACGTAAAAAGCTGCTGGCAGAACATGAAGGTGAAGTGATTACAACTATCCGTGGTCAGGGATACCGTTTTGACGCCAACTAGACATCATGTTCAGGACAAATAGCAAGCCCTTCTCTCTTCGTGCTCGTTTTCTTATGGCGACAGCAGGTGTCATCTTAGCGCTGTCGTTATCATATGGTATGGTCGCCGTCGTCGGTTATATTGTCAGCTTTGATAAAAACACCTTCAGCGCACATCGCGGTGAAAGTAATTTATTTTTCAGCTTGGCCCAATGGCATGACAATAAGTTGAGCATATCGGTGCCGCCAGAACTTGAGCTGAATATCCCGACGCTGGTTCTGATTTACGATAAAGATGGCAATATACTGTGGCGCCAACGGCATGTGCCCGAACTTGAATCTCATATCGAAAAAAGCTGGCTACAAAAACCGGGATTCTATGAGCTGGATACCGGAACACATATCAGTAGCATGATGTTGGGTGATAACCCTAAAGCGCAAGACCAGCTAAAAAAATATGACGATACGGATAACAGTGCTCTGACTCACTCTGTATCCGTCAATACTTACCCCGCAACATCCCGCTTACCACAGCTCACGATTGTCGTTGTAGATACCATCCCACAGGAATTGCAGCGTTCTGATTTGGTTTGGAATTGGTTTAGTTATGTCTTACTGGCGAATTTGCTGTTAGTTGTTCCCTTACTTTGGCTCGCCGCCTATTGGAGCCTGAGGCCCATCAAAGCACTGGTCAGTCAGATAAGTCAGCTAGAAAAAGGTGAACGCGATCAGTTAGATGAAAATCCACCTCGAGAATTGCAGAGCTTAGTGCGCAATCTCAATATCTTACTCACCAATGAACGCCAGCGTTATACCAAATACCGCACGACACTTTCCGACCTGACTCATAGCCTCAAAACCCCGCTAGCGGTATTGCAAACGACGCTGCGTTCTTTACGCACCGGTAAGCAAACGACTATCGAGGAAGTCGAGCCTATCATGCTAGAACAGATCAGCCGCATCTCTCAGCAAATCGGTTATTACCTGCACCGTGCCAGTATGCGTTCCGAGCATAATGTATTGATTCGCGAGATCCACTCAGTTCCCGCTCTACTCGATAGTTTGTGTAGTGCATTAAATAAAGTTTATCAGCGCAAAGGCGTTGTGCTGACGTTGGATATTTCGCCTGAGGTGACTTTCCTTGGGGAGCGAAATGACTTTATGGAGGTCATGGGTAATGTTCTGGAAAATGCCTGTAAATACTGTTTGGAGTTCGTCGAGATAACCGCCCTGCACTCAGAAAAACAGCTCACTATTGTCGTTGACGACGATGGTCCAGGCATTCCAGAAAGCAAACGACAGTTGATTTTCCAGCGTGGGCAGCGAGTCGATACTTTACGCCCTGGGCAAGGGCTGGGATTGTCCGTTGCTGCCGAGATTATTGAACAGTATCAAGGCAAGATAACCATTACTGAAAGCCCCTTGGGTGGAGCAAGAATGATGGTAACTTTTGGCCAGCAGCATGATTATCACGCTGATTAATAAAATTTACCGGCCAATATCTGATACTCATAGCTGGCATCCGTTATAATCACCAGCAAGTTCACCCCCTATCCTGGAATAAACATGGATTACCAACTCAGTCTCGATTGGCCTGATTTCCTGCAACGCTATTGGCAGAAACGCCCCGTCATCCTCAAACGTGGCTTTAAAAACTTTATCGATCCGCTCTCACCAGATGAACTCGCTGGTTTAGCTATGGAAAATGAAGTTGATAGCCGTTTGGTGAGCCATGAAGATGGCCGCTGGCAAGTCGCCCATGGCCCCTTTGAAAGTTTTGATCATTTAGGTGAGACTAATTGGTCGCTGCTAGTACAAGCCGTTGACCATTGGCATGAGCCTGCGGCTGCATTAATGCACCCATTCCGCCCGCTTTCAGACTGGCGCATGGATGACTTAATGGTCTCTTTCTCCGTTCCGGGTGGCGGTGTCGGCCCGCATTTTGACCAGTATGATGTCTTTATTATTCAGGGCACGGGGCGTCGTCGCTGGCGGGTCGGTGAGAAAACGGAAATGAAACAGCATTGTCCTCACCCTGACCTGCTGCAAGTTGGGCCTTTCGACGCCATTATTGATGAAGAAATGGAGCCTGGCGATATCCTTTATATCCCGCCGGGATTTCCTCATGAAGGCTATGCGTTGGAAAATGCCTTGAATTATTCAGTCGGTTTCCGTGCACCTAATGGCCGCGAACTGGTAAGTGGCTTTGCCGACTATGTACTGGCTCGCGAGTTGGGTAGTTATCGCTACAGCGATCCAGATTTGCAATTACGCGAACATCCGGCGGAAGTGTTGCCACAAGAAGTCGATAAACTTCGTGCAATGATGCTCGATTTAGTTCAGCAACCAGAGGATTTCCAAAACTGGTTTGGTGAATTTATTTCCCAATCGCGCCATGAACTGGATATCGCGCCACCAGAACCGCCTTATCAGGCGGGTGATGTCTATGAGCTATTGCAACAAGGTGAGGAGTTACAACGTCTTACCGGGTTGCGTGTTCTACGTATTGGTGATCAATGCTTTGCTAATGGTGAGTTGATTAATACACCACACAGACAAGCCGCCGATGCATTATGCCAACACTTTAGCGTGGATGCGCAGAAGCTGGGGGATGCGCTGGAAGACCCGTCCTTCCTGGCGATGCTCACCGCGTTGGTGAACAACGGCTATTGGTATTTTAGCGACTGATATTTCGAGCCTATTCCGCAAAAATGCCCCGGTAAACGGGGCGTCAGACTGCTGACAAACTCCAACGATTCGATCTTACAAGGTGAGAACAGGCAGAAGAGTAAAGCGTCCGCGCCAGGGACGGCGCGGCTCGAGCCCCCAGGGAAGGCTTGTTTTAATAAAAGAAGTGTGGCGTCTTTACGATCTGCCTGTTTTCACTGCTACGGGTACTTTGTCATTAACCTCATTTTTATCAGTTGGTCAGACTGATGACTCTTTAGCGCGTTTCGCCGTCAATTCAGCAATGCGCATAATAACCGCCACCGCTTTCTCCATCCCTTCCAGCGTTATAAACTCATGTTTACCATGATAATTATAGCCGCCTGTGAAAATATTTGGGCAAGGTAAACCAAGGAAGGATAGCTGCGCACCGTCAGTACCACCACGTATCGGCTTCATGATGGGGGTAATATCACAATCATGCATTGCCTGCTGAGCTATCTCGATGATATGTGGGTGTTTAATAATATGCTCTCGCATATTGTAATAGCTATCATCTATAACGATTTCAATATAGCAATCACGGTGTAAACCTTTGCCTACCCGTTTAGCGATATCCACCATATTTTTCTTGCGTGCTTCAAAACCATCGCGATTAAAGTCTCGCACGATATAGTGCATTTCTGCCCGTTCGACCGTGCCTTTAATACTTTGCAGATGATAGAAACCGTCATAACCATCAGTACTTTCAGGGGTTTCATCCGTGGGTAATTCCTGATGGAAACGGGTTGCCAGTGATAGCGCATTGACCATCACCCCTTTGGCACTACCGGGATGCACATTATTACCGACAATCTTTATGGTCACCGATGCGGCATTGAAGTTCTCAAATTCCAGCTCACCGACACCGCCGCCATCCACGGTATAGGCCCACTGGGCATTAAATTCTGCCACATTAAAGAAGCGCGCACCTTTCCCTACTTCTTCATCGGGTGTGAAAGCGATACGAATATCACCATGCGGGATATTGCTGTGCTTTAAGCGCACCATAGCAGTAATAATTTCCGCAATACCCGCTTTATCATCCGCACCCAATAAGGTTTTGCCATCAGTGGTAATCAAGGTATGCCCAAGCAATTGATGCAAGACGGGGAACATGACCGGCGATAAAACCTCGTCGCCCATCCCCAAAGCAATATCACCACCACGGTAGTTTTCTACAATCTGCGGATTAACATTTTTACCCGAGAAATCAGGTGAAGTATCAAGATGGGCAATAAAACCAATGGTAGGGACCAGCCAGGAGACATTGGCAGGCAAGGTTGCCATCACACAGCCGTGCTCACTCAAACTCACCTGAGAAAAACCCAGCGTCTGCAACTCATGTTGTAACGCCAGAGCCAGCTTGCGCTGCCCTTCAGTGCTCGGCACGGATTTTACATTGGCTTTTGCTTGTGTATCAAAAGAAACATAGTTGAAAAAGCGGTCGAGTAATTTGTCCATGGGCCCACCCTCATAATAGTGAATATCATTATGGGGAAGTGATCACCATCAAATATTGCGTCAGGTCAGTTTTAGACAAACTTAAGCCAGAATAAAAAAAGACAAACCAGGAACAGTGCCGAGTGAATAAGAGCCGCTAATCACATTGCGGCTCTTATTCAGCAAGGTAATTTAGTCGCCTTGACGATTTTCGCCGCGCGTGGTTAAGAATTCGCGCACATATTCTGGAACCACTTTACTGGCTAAACCGTAGTGTTTTTCATCAAACTGGCTCTCGACCTGACTAGGCTCGAGATTCAACTCGACAGTATGAGCACCATGCAAGCTCGACTCATGGACAAAACCGGCGGCAGGATAGACATGGCCGGAGGTGCCAATTGAGATAAAGAAATCAGCCTCAGCCAGCGCCTGATAGATTTCATCCATGCCCATTGGCATCTCACCAAACCACACAATATGTGGGCGCAGCGGCGATGGGAATTGGCAACAATGGCAGCGCTCATCCGCACTGAGATCACCCGGCCAATCCAGTACCTGGCCTGACTGGGTGCAGCGCACTTTCAATAACTCACCATGCATATGAATAACTCGCTTACTACCCGCTCTCTCATGCAAATTATCTATATTCTGAGTCACCAGTACAAAATTATCACCCAGCACAGCTTCCAAATCAGCTAATGCAAAATGGGCAGCATTTGGCGCAATATCAGGCTGCTGTAACTGGCGGCGGCGTGCATTATAAAAGGCCTGAACCAGTTCAGGGTCACGACGATACCCTTCAGGGGTGGCAACATCGTCCACCTGATGCTCTTCCCACAAACCATCTGCCGCACGGAAAGTACGAATACCCGATTCAGCCGAGATGCCGGCCCCGGTCAGAACCACCACAAACGGCTTCTTCATTTCGGATGTTGCAGCACTGTCTCGATGAAAAATACGGGAGCGAAAACGTTGATGGCGCAAGTGCTTATTCTTGCGAAACCGACACAACCGATGGCGAATGCGCATAACCTTTTGCCTCTATTTTAGGTATTTTTATTTGCTATTGATTAATTAACGCTCAGACAAATGCAGGAACGCCGCCCCACGAACACCGCCCGCATCACCATAACGCGCTTTTTCAATGCGTGGCAATCGGGCTACTCGCAATAAATGCTGTGGTAGCCGTTTCGGCAGTTCTTGATAGATATGCTCGAAATTAGATAATCCACCACCGATTACAACGAGATGGGGGTCCAGCATAGTCAATAAATTACCTAAGCAAACAGCCAGTACATCCATAAAACGCTCAACATGAGCTACAGCCTTGGATTCACCGATGTTATAGTTTGCAATAATTTCAGTTGCAGGCAAAGATTGCTGGTTGAAATGTTTGTACATCCATTCAAAACCACGTCCTGAAATATAATTCTCAATACAACCATTATGGCCGCAACCACATGGTACTCGTGGAATATCTGCGCCCAGAATATCCAGCGCATCTACTGGCAAACGAAAATGACCAAATTCGCCAGTAATATGGTTTCGCCCACTGACAATATTGCCGTTCACAATTAGCCCACCACCGACGCCAGTACCAAGAATCAGCCCTAATACTGTTGGATAGCGGCGAAACTCAGGATCCCAGGCTTCCGACAATGCAAAGCAGTTAGCATCATTATCGATTCGAACTTCGCGCCCGATTAACCCGGAAAGGTCACCTTGCAAGGATTGTCCCATAGCCGCGGGCACATTCGCCGTGAATACCGTACCATCATCGGCGTTGGGCAAGCCGGGAATGCCGATACCCACACTGCCTTTAATACCACAAAACTTATCGGCTTCCCGTGTCAGGTCATGTAATGTTTGCAGTAATAGCGAATAGTCTTCGCGCGGTGTAGGGACACGCTTATGCCAGATTCGTTGCAGGTTAGCATCAAAAACGCCTAACTCAATTTTGGTGCCGCCCATATCAAAACCGTAATACATAAAGTTATCCTTATATACCCTAAATAATTCGAGTTGCAGGAAGGCGGCAACTGAGTAAATCCCCAGGAGCTTACATGAGTAAGTGACTGGGGTGACAAATCTGCCGGGAGCAGATTTGAACGCTGTGTGCAGCGGCCTCGCAGAGGCGAGGCCCATGGACGGGCCGAGTAACGAAGGCAGCCAACGCACATGCAGCTTGAAGTATGACGGGGATAATTATTGCCCGCTCAGTACCCGCGCTGGATCAATACGACTGGCACGACGCGCCGGATACCAACTGGCAATTAAACTCAACACCAATGCGGTCGCCAGCACACAAGCCACATCAAACCAGTGCAGTTCTGACGGCAAAAAGTCGATGAAATAGATATCACCCGACAAAAATTGATGCCCGATCAGCTTTTCCAACCCACGGATAATGTTGGTTAATTGCAAAGAGATAATCACTCCCGCGACCGCCCCGCTGACACTGCCGATCAACCCTGCCATCAAGCCATACCAGATAAAGATGGCTCGTATCAGGCCATCTTTAGCGCCTAATGTGCGTAACACCGCGATATCGCTGCTTTTATCTTTAACCGCCATCACCAGAGTGGAAACAATGTTAAAGCTGGCAACCCCGATAACCAGTACCATCGCTAAATACATGATGGTACGAATCATTTGGATGTCACGATACATATAGCCGTAGGTGCCAATCCAACTGCTGATATACACATAGGCATTCGAGACCTCTCCGGCACTGCGTACCAGTTTGTTAGCGTTATAGACATCATCGACCTTGATGGCTATACCAGTGACACTGTCACCCATATCCAGATATTGCTGCGCATCGACTAAAGGTACTAATGCCAGGCTGTGATCCAGTTGCCCACTCAATTGAAAAACACCCGCCACTTGCAAGCGAATACGCTTGGGTTGCAGTAATTTCATCTCAGGGTCGCTATTAGGGATCATGACTGTCAGCCATGACCCCTGCTTCACACCCAAGGCATCGGCCAGACCTTTGCCCAAAATAATCTGTTGCTGACCGGCTTTGAAATTGTCCCAGGCATGATCAAGGACGAAGCTCGGCAATGCACTAAGTCGCTGTTCGGCCTCGGGATCAACACCTTTGACCTGTACGGCACGCAGTTGTGTGCCGTTTTCAATCAAACCGGTGAAATTGATATAAGGTGCCGCTGCCACGATACCGGGTACTTTTTCAATCCGCTGTAAAGTTTGTGGCCAACCACTAAATGGCTGATTGACCACCGCAATTTCACCGTGTGGCACCACCGCCAAAATACGATTTTTTAGCTCACGTTCGAAGCCGTTCATGGCACTTAAGCCGACGATCAACACCGCCACACCCAAGGCAATGCCCAAGGTGGAAATCACCGAAATGAGTGACACCATTCCGCCGCGACGGCGGCCACGGCTAAAACGTAAACCGATTAACAGTGAAAGTGGCGAAACGCCCATCCCAATTGCCACTATTGCGCCCCCACCAACGTCAAGTGCTGCTGTAGCTGGCCGTCACGCATTTCCAACTGACGGCTCATGCGTTTGGCCAATTGCAAATCGTGAGTGACCACTAAGAAGGCGGTCCCCTGACGAACATTCAATTCACCTAGCAAATTAAAGATGCTATCGGCATTCCGTTGATCGAGGTTACCGGTCGGCTCATCAGCCAACACCAGCGACGGGTTGTTCACTAGCGAGCGCGCAATCGCCACTCGCTGACGCTCACCACCGGATAGTTCGGACGGGCGATGTTTGCTACGCTTTTCCAACCCCACAGCCACCAGCATCGCGCGGGCTTTATCCTGCGCTTCACTCGGTTTGGCACCGCCGATAAGTAGTGGCATAGCAACATTTTCTAATGCAGTAAAATCTGGTAGTAAATGGTGAAATTGATAGATAAAACCTAACTCACGATTACGTAACTCAGCTTTTGCCGTGGAAGACATTTGATTCAGCGAGCGCCCCTGATATATCACTTCGCCGGAAGTCGGTGAATCCAGCCCGCCCAACAAGTGCAATAGGGTACTTTTACCTGAACCGGAACTGCCGACAATCGCCATCAGTTCACCAGCTTCGATAGTGAACGACACATTGCGCAAGACGTCGGTATGGAGTTGACCTTCCTGATAGCGTTTGCACAGGTTTAAACACTGTAATAAAGGATGATTACTCATAGCGTAAGGCCTCGGCAGGTTGTGCGGCGGCAGCGCGCCAGGAAGGATAAAGCGTAGAAAGCAAAGCAATCGCCATTGCCAACAGAGCAATCACGGTCACCTGAACCGGATTAATCTCCACCGGTAAGGTTGCGCCATCAATCAATAAACCGAGAACCGGGATAATGGTGTTCAATTGGCTGGCAAGCAAAATACCCAAGCCGGCACCGAGCAATGCGCCAATAACCCCCGCACTGGCGCCCTGCACCATAAACACCAACATAATTTGACGACGACTTAAACCCTGGGTTTGCAAAATCGCCACTTCGCCCTGTTTTTCCATCACTAACAGGCCCAGAGAGGTAATAATATTGAAGGCAGCAACAGCGATAATCAGGCTAAGCAGCAACCCCATCATGTTCTTTTCCATCCGTACAGCCTGGAAAAGCTCGCCTTTCCGCTCACGCCAATCTTTCCATACCGTGCCATCTGGCAAGGTTTGTTGACTCAAACTATCAACGGACAGCGGTTGTGAAAGGAATAAACGCCAACCGGTAATATTACCTGCCGGATAGCGCATCAGACGTGATGCATCCTGCTGATTAACCAGCATTTGGTAGCCATCGACTTCACTGTCGGCGGCAAATGTGCCAATAACATTAAACAGGCGTTGGCTAGGGATGCGCCCCATCGGGGTGAATTGGCTGGCACTTGGCACCATTAGACGCAGTGTCTCGCCGCGCTTAACCCCCAATTGACCGGCCAGTTTTTCACCGAGAATCATATTGTAGCTACCCGGCTGTAAATCTTTCAGGTGCACATTAACCAAGTAGTTGGCCAGAGGTTCATGCTGATTGGGGTCAACCCCCAACATCACTCCGGCGGAGAGATTGCGCGCGCTTTGCAGCACCACATCAGCGGTGGTTAACGGCACAATATCGGTAACGCCAGTCAGTGATTTCAGTGATGAAGCAGGAATTTTATTTGGATCAAGGGAGCCTTGTGGCGTGGTAATCAGCGCCTGCGGCATCATCCCCAAAATATTATTCTGCAAATCGCGCTCGAAACCATTCATCACGGATAGCACTGTGATCAATGCCATCACGCCGAGTGTGATACCAATGGTTGAAAGCCATGAAACAAACCGACCAAAACGGTCAGATGCACGCCCGCGCATATAACGCAGGCCAATAAATAATGCGACAGGTTGATACATGAAATCTGTTTAGATCCTGTTGCTAAAGCAAAGTGATCGAGGATAATAAAGGGTACTACCGCTTTATGGAACCATTTGAATATATATCTTCGGCTTTTATTCCAAATCAAAGCGCCAATCTGTGGCTATACCCTAAATAATTCGAGTTGCAGGAAGGCGGCAAGCGAGAGAGTCCCGATGAGCTTACATAAGTAAGTGATTCGGGTGATGAGCGCAGCCAACGCACATGCGGCTTGAAGTATGACGGGTATATACCTGTTCGCGTGCTAGGATATCCGCCGAGATAATTTCGTCCTGATAAAGAGACTGTTTAACTGCTTATGTCCCAACAACATCGTTATTCATTGCCGACGCGCCGTGGCGACACCCGCCAGTTAGGCCAGTTGACTGGTTCAGCTTGCGCCGTCGAGTGTGCAGAAATCATTGAGCGCCATGATGGCCCGGTAATGTTAATTACCCCGGATATGCAAACGGCGCTGCGACTGCGTGATGAAATTCAGCAGTTTTCCCCCCGTCCGGTGAATACCCTCTCCGACTGGGAAACGCTGCCTTACGACAGTTTCTCACCCCATCAGGATATTATTTCGGCCCGCCTTTCTTGTCTGTACCACCTTCCGACAATGGAACGCGGTGTTATTATTCTCCCGATTAATACTCTGATGCAACGGGTTTGCCCGCACGAATTCCTGCACGGTCATGCTCTGGTGATGAAAAAAGGCCAGCACCTGTCGCGAGATAAATTACGTGCTCAGCTTGAGCAAGCGGGATATCGCAGCGTCGATCAGGTCATGGAGCACGGTGAATTTGCTACCCGTGGGGCCTTGCTTGATCTGTATCCGATGGGCAGTGAAGAGCCTTATCGCATTGACTTTTTTGATGATGACATTGATAGCTTGCGCGTATTTGATGTGGATACACAGCGCACCCTGTCCGAAGTTGATCAAATAAACTTACTCCCCGCCCATGAATTCCCGATAGATAAAAACGCCATTGAATTATTCCGCAGCCAATGGCGTGAACAGTTCGAAGTGCGCCGCGATGCGGAACATATTTACCAGCAAGTGAGCAAAGGCATCTGGCCTGCCGGGATTGAATACTGGCAACCGCTATTCTTCAACCAGCCATTGCCGACACTGTTTAGCTACTTGCCTGAAAATACCTTATTGATTAACACCGGCTCGCTGGAAAGCTCAGCGGAGCGTTTCTGGCAAGATGTTAACCAACGCTATGAAAGCCGTCGTGTTGACCCAATGCGCCCATTGCTGGCCCCGGAAACATTATGGCTACGGGTTGATTCACTTTTCAGTGAGTTAAAAGAGTGGCCGCGGGTTCAGTTCAAGACCGAAGAATTACCGACTAAAACCGCCAATACCAACTTACATTATCAGCCGCTGCCCGATTTATCCGTACAGGCACAGCAAAAAGCGCCACTGGATAATCTGCGGCGCTTTATTGAGTCATTCAGCGGTAGTGTCGTGTTTTCGGTGGAAAGTGAGGGGCGACGCGAAACCCTGCAAGATCTGCTGGCACGGATAAAAATCAGTCCAACCCTGATAAGCGAGCTATCTCAAGCCACGGCACCCGGCCATTATCTGATGATTGGTGCTTCAGAACGAGGTTTCCTTGATACAGATAAGCAATTAGCACTGATTTGCGAAAGTGACTTACTGGGCGAGCGCGTGAACCGCCGTCGCCAGGATAATCGCCGCACCATTAATACCGATACCTTAATCCGCAATCTGGCGGAATTGCGCCCCGGTCAGCCAGTGGTTCATCTAGAGCATGGTGTGGGCCGCTATCTTGGTCTCACCACATTAGAAGCTGGCGGTATTAAAGCTGAATACCTGATATTGACCTATGCCGGTGAAGATAAGCTGTACGTGCCGGTTTCATCACTGCATCTTATCAGTCGCTATTCCGGCGGTGCTGACGAAAATGCGCCGCTGCATAAACTGGGTGGCGATGCCTGGAGCCGTGCGCGGCAGAAAGCCGCCGAGAAAGTGCGTGATGTGGCGGCTGAACTGCTGGACATCTATGCGCAGCGCGCCGCCAAATCTGGCTTTAAATTCAAGTTCGACCGCGAACAGTATCAGCTGTTCTGCCAAAGCTTCCCGTTCGAAACCACACCGGATCAGGAACAGGCTATCAATGCGGTGCTCAGCGATATGTGCCGACCGCTGGCTATGGACCGACTGGTGTGCGGCGATGTTGGTTTCGGTAAAACCGAAGTGGCAATGCGGGCAGCCTTCCTGGCGGTGGCGAATAATAAGCAAGTTGCCGTCTTGGTGCCGACCACCCTGCTCGCTCAACAGCATTTCGACAACTTCCGCGACCGTTTTGCCACCTGGCCGGTGCGAATTGAAATGATGTCACGTTTCCGCAGTGCCAAAGAGCAGCAAGTGATTTTGGAGCAAGCTGCTGAAGGCAAAGTCGATATTATTATCGGCACCCATAAATTGCTGCAAAGTGACCTGCGCTGGCAAGACCTCGGTCTGTTGATTGTCGATGAGGAGCATCGCTTCGGTGTGCGTCATAAAGAACGCATTAAAGCGATGCGCGCCGATGTCGATATTCTGACACTTACCGCCACACCTATCCCGCGCACACTTAATATGGCGATGAGCGGTATGCGGGACTTATCGATTATTGCGACGCCACCTGCGCGCCGTCTGGCGGTGAAAACCTTCGTGCGTGAGTACGATAGCTTAGTGGTGCGAGAAGCGATTCTGCGCGAAATTCTACGTGGTGGGCAGGTTTATTATCTCTATAACGATGTGGAAAATATCGAGAAAGCCACTCAGAAGCTGGCTGAGCTAGTGCCAGAAGCGCGCATTGCCATTGGTCACGGGCAAATGCGTGAGCGGGATCTGGAGCGGGTGATGAATGATTTCCATCATCAGCGCTTTAACGTTTTGGTCTGCACCACCATTATCGAAACGGGGATTGATATTCCGAGCGCCAATACCATTATCATCGAACGCGCCGATCATTTTGGTCTGGCGCAGTTGCACCAGTTGCGCGGTCGGGTCGGGCGCTCCCACCATCAGGCTTATGCTTACTTGCTGACGCCAAATCCGAAAGCGATGACCACCGACGCCAAAAAACGGCTGGAAGCTATCGCGTCGCTAGAAGATCTCGGTGCTGGCTTTGCTCTGGCAACTCATGACCTTGAGATTCGTGGTGCCGGTGAGCTATTAGGCGAGGACCAAAGTGGCCAGATGACCACCATCGGTTTCTCGTTATATATGGAGTTACTGGAAAGCGCGGTTGATGCGTTGAAGGAAGGTAGAGAGCCATCACTGGAAGACTTGACCAGCAATCAGACCGAAATTGAAATGCGTATGCCGGTATTGCTGCCAGAGGACTTTATTCCAGATGTGAATGTCCGGCTTTCGTTCTATAAGCGCATTGCCAGTGCTCGCGATGAAACTGAACTCGATGAATTGAAAGTCGAACTTATTGATCGCTTTGGTAAACTGCCGGATGCAGCCCGTTATCTGTTACATACCGCAGAATTACGCCAACAGGCTCAGAGACTGGGTATCAAACGTATTGAAGGTAATGAGCGCGGAGGCTTTATCGAGTTTGGTGAGAAGAACAAAGTCGATCCGGTTTATCTGATTGGTTTGCTGCAACGCCAGCCGCAAATATTCCGACTGGAAGGGCCAACCAAATTGAAATTTATGCAGGATCTTAGTGACCGTGCGCAGCGATTGAAGTTTATCAGTGAATTACTGGCCGCATTTGCTCAGCATCGCGTAGCTTAAGCCATTGATGGCGCGGGTTTCAGATGTGAGAAACCCGCGTCAATGTTAATGCCACTCGCTTATAAAACACGTTAAACGATCAGAATTAACACTAAGCCGCGGGTTCTTAATGCAAGGTCTTGGACAACAGATTTTGTATTATGCTCGGTTGTTCAGTATCAGTTGACCATTTTTATCGATTGGGATCTGCGTGCCTGGATCACGATCCATGCGAATTTTTCCCTGCTGATCACCAATTTTGTAGGTTACGTCATATCCCAACATTTTCTGTGACTTATCGTAAACAGTTTGGCAACGTTGTTGAGTGGTCGTATAGGTATCGTTATCCTGCATATTGCTTTGGACACGATTACCTGCGTAACCACCGGCCAGTGCACCAGCAACAGTCGCAATATCTTTACCACGGCCGCCGCCTACCTGATGGCCCAGAACCCCACCAGCAACGGCACCCAATACTGAACCCGCAATTTGATTCTCATCCTGCACCGGTTTACGGTGAGTTACGGTCACATTACGACATTCCTTACGAGGCGTTTTAATCGTCTCTTTAATCGGTGTCGCAGCAAGAACTTGTGCATATTGCGGTGCGCCGGAGAATACATTCATACTCGCGACAGCGGCAATTCCCAGAGCGGCCGCAATACCGATACCCACACCTGCTAACATTGATTTGTTCACAGGAAATCCTCCTGAAAGTGTTACCACGCATCTTCTGCCCCAGAGCTTCAAAATGAAAACAAAGGCCTGACAGCATCCGGCATTCAGGGCTACCCCTTATTCCCGGATTACGGCGTGCGTGACTCGCCGTGTGTTTCTACCAAGAAGTCTGCACAATGTGCTTTAACCTAGCAATAAGACAAATGGACGAAACACCCAGATAACAGGTGTGAATGAATGTGTTTAGGAGGAATCTGACTGCGGTGATTTATGGCTGCAGAGTTTTATGCTGAAAATTTGACATTACGTGCGAATGGCTTTAGCAAAACGTGCGCTACGTTAGCGTAAAAAAAACCGCCGCCATCATTAACTGGCAGCGGCAAATTTAAAGCTCTAAACATTCTCCAAAGTCATTGGCGTTACAGGTAGGCAGCCAGCAAATGCACCCCGATGAGCTGACCCTTGTCAGTGATTCGGGTAAGTGCGCGCAGCTAACCCCCCTGTAGCGTCAAGGACGAAGGAGAATTAGTGCAACTTAAGGCGCGGGCGTATTACCCGGTTAATCCCGCCCACCAGCATCATCAGGCCAGTTTTAGTATAGCCATGCAGTGCGACTTGATGCATACGATACAATGAGATGTAAACAACACGGGCAACACGCCCTTCCACCATCATAGAACCGCGCATCAGGTTACCCATCAAGCTACCGACAGTACTAAACTTCGACAGCGACACCAGAGAACCATGATCTTTATAAATGTATGGCTTCAGTGGTTGCTCATTGAGCAATGCTAAAATATTGCTATAACAGCGGCTGGCCATCTGATGTGCAGATTGCGCACGCGGTGGCACAAAACCACCACTTGGCTGTGGACAAGAAGCACAGTCACCAATCGCAAAAATGTTGGGATCTCGGGTCGTTTGCAGTGTCGGCTCAACCACCAGTTGGTTAATACGGTTGGTTTCTAGCCCGGCAATATCTTTCATAAAGTCCGGCGCTTTAATACCTGCCGCCCATACCATCAGATCAGCATTAATAAACTCGCCATCTTTAGTATTCAGACCCTTTTCATCAGCGCTGGTAACCATTGTTTTGGTCAATACTCGCACACCCAGTTTAATCAGTTCCTGATGTGCCGCCGCCGAGATACGTGGCGGTAATGCTGGCAGGATACGTTCACCGGCTTCAACCAACGTGACATTTAGTGCCTGGTTATCCAAGCCCTCAAAACCGTAGCTATGCAGTTGTTTTACCGCATTATGTAACTCAGCAGACAGCTCCACACCGGTGGCACCGCCGCCAACAATCGCGATATTAACTTTGCCTTTCTCACCCGGTTGCGCTGAATACTTCAGGAACAGGTTAAGCATTTCATTATGGAAGCGGTGGGCCTGATGTGGGTTATCGAGGAAGATGCAGTGATCCTTCACGCCCGGAGTGCCGAAGTCATTCGACGTACTGCCCAGAGCGACCACTAATATGTCATAGGATAATTCACGTTTTGTTACCAGCACATCACCGTGTTCATCGCAAATCTCAGCCAGGCAGACAGTTTTGGTTTCACGGTTAATATCCGTTAACGACCCCAACTGGAAATTGAAATAATGGTTGCGTGCATGAGCCAGGTAGCTCAATGCATCAACACCATCATCCAGAGAACCGGTAGCCACTTCATGGAGCAAAGGTTTCCACAGATGGCTGTGGTTACGATCCACCAGAACAATCTCAGCTTTTTTGCTGCGCCCCAACTTATGACCCAGACTAGTTGCCAGCTCAAGGCCGCCAGCACCACCACCAATAATAACGATTTTTTTCTTCGGCGTTGTCAAAATGACCCCCTAAATGTGAACCAATTGTTAGCTAAGGGTAAATTAATAATATCCTTAGATAACATAGGGTTCGAAGATACTAATTCAATAAACTGGAGTCAGAATATCATGCAGGGTTATTTGGTCATACCAAAATTGATATATATCAACTTTTTTTGATTAAAGTACCAGCAGGAGGATTTTTTCTAGAATAGGTTTCAAATAGTTAGCGTTTAGTCACGGTTTATATTTTTTTTATTGAGTGGAAGATAAAGGCCAGTTTTGCCATTTTTTGGCATAAAAATGGCCTAAAAAAAGCCGGCGAAACACTTTTTTCAAGCCAAGTTGCACAGAACAGTAGGTATTACAATTAACCAGTATTTAACAAAGCCCGATTAATTTGATTATTCATCCCAGAGTTTTAAATGCTTTTATCCGCTGCAAATGAGGTGAAAGATCTTTAAACTTGTGGCCTTGCTTTTCATCCCAGACAATTTCGTAATAAGGATGCAAATCACCGGCAGTGCGCTTGCTATCGAGCATTTCATCATTGCGCGACAACACGACTAAACAGCGATCGCGGTTTTTCTCGCGAAAATCACTGATACATTTACTGGCGATATCGACGTACTCTTCCGGCCGGTCAATTTTACCGCTCATATTGTCTTGCGGATAAAGATTGGGGTTGAAGGCAACCTGCCGGATGCCACACAGAAAACCCACTCGTTCGGCCCAAAAGCCCCCTAACCCCACACCACAAATCAGTGACTTGGCATCGCCACCTTGCTGAATAGCCTTATCCACTTCTTTCAATAAATACTGCATATCATGGCGAGGATGCAAAGTGCTGTAACTGATAAAACGCACATCCGGATCAATGAATTGCAGTTGCAGGACTTTCTCGTGATTGCCAGGGCTGTTGGAATCAAAACCATGTAGATAGACGATCATATCTATTTTATCCTCGCGACATATAACTTATCCCAATAGGCTTTTATGTGCATCCCAACGTTCGCTGAGTGCCGTTAATGCCTTATTCGCCTGTTGCCAACGCGGTGATGCCATCAACGCCTGACGGTCAAACTGCCCAGAATGATACAAGCATGCCAGTTGGTCTGCTTTGACTGGCGACAGGTTATCCAACACACTTACCGCGCCCTGACGGTTATTACACACCAAAATCATATCGCAGCCAGCATCCAAAGAGGCTTGCCCACGCTCGGCATAACTGCCCATGATGGCTGCCCCTTCCATCGACAAGTCATCAGAGAAAATGATGCCATCGAACCCTAACTCTTGGCGCAATATGGTTTGGAGCCAGTAAGACGAACCACTAGCTGGACGCGCATCAGCTTCAGTATAAATCACATGAGCAGGCATAATGGCATCCAGTAATCGCCGCGCAATCAGTTCGCGAAATATAACCATATCATGAGTACGGATTTCTGCCAGTGGTCGATTATCCCGAGGCGTCTCTATATGCGAATCTGCTGTTACCGCCCCATGCCCGGGGAAGTGCTTACCGGTGGTTTTCATACCCGCGCTGTGCATCCCACGAATAAAACACTCTGCCATTTTCAGTGCTTGTTGCGGGTCACTGTGGAATGAACGCTCACCGATAGCCGCGCTGACATGGCCAATATCCAGTACTGGCGCAAAGCTAATATCGATATCCATTGATATCATTTCGGCCGCCATCAGCCAGCCTGCATCTTGTGCTAACTGCGCCGCAGTGGCTGGATCATTGATCGCCGCGAACGACTGAGCCGCAGGTAAGCGGGTAAAACCGTCACGAAAGCGCTGTACCCGGCCCCCTTCCTGATCGACCGCCACCACCAGACGCTCGTGGGACGCAGCCCTTATCTGACGGACTAACTCGCGTAGTTGCTCGGCATCATGAAAATTACGGCTGAATAAAATCAGGCCGCCCACCAGCGGGTGCTTTAAAATCTCACGTTCTTCTGCATCCAGCTCATAGCTGGCAACGTCTAACATCACTGGACCCACGACAACCTCGTAAATTTAATATTAAAAAATCAAAAGGACAGATTAAACCGCTGGCGTAGCGGCACCGTCCATTGCAAAAACTCGCTGTCGCCAGTCTGCTGCCAGCGCACCTCGAACCACATCAACATCAGGTAATCAACCCACGGCACCCAGCGCTGTATCTGACGGGATAAACGATCAATATCAGGGTAACCCTGCTCATTCTGGCAATAGTGCTGTAAAAAAGTCTGTTGCTGGGGCGCTGACCAACCATTGCCACGAAATAGCGCGGCAATATCAAGAGCAATATCGCCATCAGCCGCATATTCCCAGTCAATCAATTTCAGCCCGGAGGGTGTCGCCAAAAGATTTCCGGGATGAATATCCATATGCAGGGGTGCCAGTTTCACCGGTTGCGGCGGTGATCTGCGCAGAAAATGCTGATGCAACCGTAACCAGCTTGGTGAAAGGCGTTTGGTATCAATCTGCCCGGCATAACGGATGAGCTGAGCACGTAAATCCAGGCGATAACCGCTGGCGGGTAGATGATGCAAGCGGGTCAATAGCTGTGCCAGCTGACCATTATTCGATAATTCAATGAATTGCACGTTAGTGACAACGTCACCTTCGAGCCAGTTGACCACCAGCCAGTGTTGATTTGCGGCGATAATAGTGGGTGCCAAATGATGGCCAGCCACATGTCGCAACAGCTTGCGCTCCCGCCGCCGGTCCACTCCCAGTTGGGTTTTCTGAACCGATTGTTCACGCGCCAGCCAGTTAATATTTGCAGTCGTGTTTGATGGGTAAGAAATACGCCAACTTTCACCCGTCAGGCCAGATACCGGGCTAATATGCCAATCTGCCTTGATAAAATTGGCTGCATGAATAAAACCGTCAGGGGTAATATCCACCGACGGTTTTATCCTTTCAATAAGCGCATACAGAGAAGGATCAGCGCTTAACTGGGCCATTACCTGACCAGATAATTTCGCCGGTTTGTGTTTGCATCAACTGCATTTCAATGGTGGGTGATTTCACATCACCACTCACATCACTGTAGAGCACATATTGGGCACTGACATAGCGAGCCAGACCAATGGCCTTGCTGCGTGAGCCAAGGCTATCTTCTTCTGATAACCCCAATGTTTGCTTGGCAACCGCCAATTGCTGTGGCGAGATCAACACAAACTTTTTGTTTGATGACAGCACTTGGTGCAGTGCCGAAGTGGCTTTCGCCGTTGGTAACCTGCCATTAGTATTATTTTTAACGCTGTCGAGTAACAATATACTGCCGTTTGCCACATCGTTGCTGTTGACCATTTGTGCGACCAAAGGCTCGACACTGGCAGCCCAATCAATAGATTGCTCCATCTTTGGTGGCGGCGGTACGTTGTCTACCGGTGGTGGAGTTTCAGGAACCGGTGGCGTGACAGGCTCGATGGTCACGGGTGGTGTGGTTGGCTCAACAGGTGGCTGAGTGATACACCCCGTCAGCACAAGTGCCGCCAAAGCGACAGATAAATACCTTTTCATTGTCCCACTCCAATAGCGCGATGATAAGAACCGAGCTGTTATAAAAATATAGGGTTATAAGAATAAATAAAGGCGCGCACTACGCGCATTAAAATTATTATTAACTGATTGAATATCCACATCATCATTTGGCGCAATAACGATAAACCGTGGCGCTTCCAGTGGCGGCACATCCAAGCCCTGCGCATCATACCAATAAAAGCGGTAGTTTATTTTTATCGGTTTACTCTGGCTATTGGTAATCACCGAGCGCGCTACATTATTCCCAGATGATGTTGAAATTGCAGGTTGAGAAGCCAAAATACCCGCCGTCAGCACAGACGAATCCATTACCACGGTTTGCTGCTTATTCACCGCAATCCCTTTTGGACTGCTGCACCCCAGTAATGTCGCAATACACGCAAGCGCCATCACCGGCAATAAAAACGCCTTCACAGGGCGCATAGGCTTACCTCAGTTATAGTCCTGCCATACTTCAAGCTATTTATGTGACAGCAACGAGCCCAACTCACGGCCACCGACCAGATGCATGTGAATATGGTAAACCACCTGCCCGGCATGACGATTGCAGTTGATGATCAGACGATAGCCATCTTCAGCAATGCCTTCCTGCTCTGCAAGTTTAGCAGCCACAGTGATCATTCGACCCAATGTTGCTTCATGTTCTGCTGTGACGTCATTCACAGTTGGAATAAGAATGTTAGGAATGATTAAGATATGAGTTGGTGCCTGCGGGGCGATATCACGAAACGCGGTCACCAGTTCGTCCTGGTAGACCACGTCGGCAGGGATTTCACGGCGGATAATTTTGCTGAAAATCGTTTCTTCGGCCATTACGCATTTCCTTGATCATGATAAAAATGAGGAATGCGTAGTATGAGCGACAATTTCTATTGATTTCAACCTCAATCATTGAGCGCGGGCATAAGCCGCTGCTTTTTCAAACAAAGCCTGCTCTGGACGAATGCCGGTATACAGCACAAATTGCTCAACCGCCTGAATAGCAAAGACTTCAGCGCCAGTAATAACGATTTTTCCTTGTGCTTTGGCGTAGCTTATCAACGGGGTCATCGCTGGCAGTGCCACCACATCAAAAACCACCTCGGCATGTTCAACCTCAGTTTCAGTAAAAGCCATGCTATCGGCCTCTTTCCCCCCTGACATCCCCACTGGGGTGGCATTGATTAATACATCGGCTTCAACACCCTGCATATCAGGCTGATAGGTGTAACCGGATTGTTCGGCTAATTTTTTACCGGTTTTTTCGTTCGTCGCAATAATAAAACCCTGCTTAAAACCGGCATTTTTTAGTGCAAAAGCCACGGCTTTCGCCATCCCACCACTGCCACGCAGTGCAAAGACTTTATCTGTAGGTACCTGATAACTCTCCAGCAATTTCGCGATGGCGATATAGTCGGTGTTGTACGCTTTCAGATAACCATCAGTATTCACTAAGGTATTAACCGAATTAATTGCTGCGGCAGAGGCATCCAACTCATCTACCATTGGGATAACCGCCTCTTTAAACGGCATTGAAATTGCACAACCTCGGAACCCCAATGCCCGCACACCACCAATTGCCGCGGCCAGATCCGTGGTGGTAAAGGCTTTATACAGGTAATCGAGATCCAGAGCATCGTACAAAAAATTATGAAAACGAGTGCCAAAGTTGCTTGGCCTGGCGGCCAGAGAAATACACACTTGGGTATCTTTGTTTAAGTAACGGGTCATCTTCTTTCCTCAAATAATCATAGCGTTCTGTCTGCGGTCTTTTCCGATAAGAAGTGCTGAGACACAAACGCTTGCTGTAGTGAAAATTATCGGCTAAAAAGATGATATATAAAACTGCTGAGTTAGACTCAATTAGGTTCCTCTTTTATGGTCAGCCGACGCCTTGAACAGCAATACTTACGCTTATTAAATCAGGTTGGGGTACAGCCAGTTGAGGTTACACTGCAAGAACTTGCGGATAAACTCAGCTGCACCAAGCGCCACATGCGGACATTACTGGTTCAGATGCAACAGGCTGGCTGGTTGAGATGGCAAGCAGAGGCAGGTCGTGGCCGCCGGTCATATTTGCAACTATTGCGGAACACTCATCAGCTTTTAATTGAAAAAGCGGAACAGCTATTAGATTCCGGTGGTTTTAATGAAGCCATTGCCCTATTGGGCGAAGATAAACAGCTCATTGCCCCCTTGTTGCGGGCTAAACTGGGGTATCGGATACGCGATGACTATCAAGCTCTGCGCATCCCCTACTACCGCACCATGACAAATCTTTACCCCGGCACAGCACTACGCCGCTCTGAGCTGCACTTAGTCCGACAAATTTTTAATGGCCTGACCCGAGTAAATGAGGAAAACGGTGAAGTCACCACCGATTTAGCTCACAAATGGCGAATGCTCGACCCATTGCATTGGCGCTTTTATTTACGCCCGGCGGTGCAATTTCATGATGGTCGAGAATTGTCCAGCCGCGATGTCGTCAGTTCATTAACCCGCAGCGCAACTTTGCCGCTGTTTTCACATATTCAAAAAATTAGTTCGCACGGACCACTCAGTGTGGTTATTAAACTTAGCCAACCGGACCCGCGTCTTCCCCTGTTACTCGCCCATCACAGCGCACTGATTCTGCCGGAAAATCATGCCACACAGCCAGATTTTGCCTCTCACCCTGTAGGAACTGGGCCTTATCGAGTGGCTGAAAATGATAACTGGCACTTGCAGATGAAATCTTTTGACCACTATTTTGGTTTTCGCGGCTTGCTGGATGAGGTTGAGGTACTTATCTTCCCGGATTTGGCCCGCCCGCCCTCTGACACACCTGCCGTGCTATCAGATCAGTTGAGCATGGAGAATATACAAAGTGCCACCTGGCTCAGTTCCAGCATCAGTGATATTGATTATGTTTCTGGGAAAGTTGCCAGCCTGACCGGTAAGCCATCAGATTCAACACAAGAGATGTTTCTGGAACGCGGTGGATATTTTTTGCTATGCGATAGCCGCTCAGCGCACTGGCACGATATTAAACAGCGCCGCTGGTTGCGAAAAACGCTCAATCCTTATCATCTTATCCAACGGCTAATTGAATCCATTCGCCCCTTCTGGGTACCCGCCAGTAGCGTCCTACCCACATGGTTTCATGGCATTGATGCAGGAGAAGAGTGCTCTCCTTTTTCAAGTGATATCGCGACAGAATCAGAGGATATGCCGGTATTAACGCTGGCTTATCATGCCCAGCATCCAGAATACTCGATGTTGGTGACTGAAATGACTCATATTCTCGCTGCTCAGGGCATTAAGTTAGATATGATCGAGCTGGATTACACCTCTTGGGCCAAGGGTGAGGCCAAAGCTGATTTGTGGCTGGGCACAGTGAACTTTGCCGTTCCTGAAGAGTGGAATGTTGGCGCATGGCTATTGAGCTCCCAGTTGCTGCGTCAATCCATCACTGGTGGTGATGATGCTGATTTACAGAGCTATCTGCATGATTGGCGCAACCAATCCCTGGGTAGCGAACAATTGATCCGAGAGATCATCGCCAATGGATGGTTGCAGCCATTATTCCATCACTGGATGCGCCTAAAAGCCCCCGAACAAGCCCAAGGCGCGCACTTAAATAATTTAGGTTGGTTTGATTTCCAGACTACCTGGCTAGAGCCTGAATAACATAAATAAAATCCATTCAAAACAAACATTAATCACACAGAAGATAACGTGTGGTTTTTATATAGATATTTAATTTATAGAGGTTAATAACAAAGTGCCCGTAGCGGTGAAAACAAATAGATCGTAAAAACACCTAAAATGATAGCGATGAAACCATGAGAAACTGGCCTTTCTAGACACAAAAAAAGGGAGGCTTTCGCCTCCCCTTTGCACTCCCCACACCTGAATTAATGGTTACGAATGTACTCGTCCATATCTGTTTTCAGGTTATCAGATTTCGTCCCGAAGATAGCCTGAACACCTGAGCCTGCGACGACAACGCCCGCAGCACCCAATTTCTTCAGACCAGCTTGGTCAACCTTGGACACATCAGCCACGCTGACACGCAGACGTGTGATACATGCATCCAGGTTAGTGATGTTTTCTTTACCACCAAATGCTGCTACCAGTGCTGCTGACATTTCAGTGCCACCCTGTACAGTTTGCTCTGTCGTCGTGTCTTCACGACCCGGTGTTTTCAAATTCAGTTTGGCGATCAGTACACGGAAGATGGTGTAGTAGACCAGACCGTAGCAAATACCCACCAGAGGGAACAACCAAATACGGCTGCTATTACCACTCAGTACCACGAAGTCAATCAGACCGTGGGAGAAGCTGGTACCGTCACGCATCCCAAGCAGGATACAGATTGGGAAGGCCAGGCCTGCCAGAATTGCATGGATAACATACAAAATTGGCGCCACGAACATGAAGGAGAATTCGATTGGTTCGGTGATACCGGTTAGGAATGAGGTCAGTGCTGCGGAGATCATGATCCCGCCCACTTTTGCCCGGTTTTCCGGCTTAGCAGAATGCCAAATAGCGATTGCTGCTGCTGGCAGACCGTACATTTTAAACAGGAAGCCACCAGACAGTTTACCCGCAGTTGGGTCACCCGCCATGTAACGAGGAATGTCACCGTGGAATACCTGACCCGCTGCGTTGGTGTATTCACCAATTTGCATTTGGAATGGTACGTTCCAGATATGGTGCAGACCGAATGGAACCAGCGCACGTTCTACTACACCGTAGATACCAAAGGCGACTACGGAGTTTTGATAGGCTGCCCACTGGGAGAAAGTCTGGATAGCGGTACCCACTGGCGGCCACACGAAGGACAGAATCACGCCAACAAAGATCGCTGTGAAACCAGAGATAATCGGCACAAAGCGTTTACCGGCGAAAAAGCCCAGATATTCAGGTAACTGAATACGGTAGAAGCGGTTAAACATGTAGGCCGCTATTGCACCGGCAATGATCCCGCCTAATACCCCGGTATCAGCTAAATGCTTGGCAGCAATTTCTTCTGCCGGCAAATGCAAGACCAGTGGTGCGACTACCGCCATGGTTTTCACCATGATGCCGTAAGCCACAACGGCCGCCAACGCGGATACACCGTCGTTGTTGGTAAAGCCAAGTGCAACGCCAATAGCAAAAATCAATGCCATGTTAGCAAAAACGGAACCGCCCGCTTCTGCCATTACGTGAGAGACTACCGTTGGTAGCCAGCTAAAATTCGCGGAACCGACACCCAGCAGAATACCTGCGATGGGTAACACGGATACCGGTAGCATTAGCGATTTACCGACCTTTTGCAGGTTTGCAAATGCGTTCTTAAACATAGTTGAGTGAGCTCCTGAGTAATAGTGCTTTTACTGCTTTTTCTCGCGTTTATTGGCATTACAAAGGGGGGAGTAAGCCTTTGCGAATCAGGGTGTCTAAAGCACCCCTTTAATTTTTACGAAGAGTAAAATAAATAGCCTGCTTAATGTTTGATGGCAGTCACGTTTCTTTCAAGAAAGCGCTTAATTTGCTTCAAATCGCGCATTTTTTGTAAAAAAACGTCAATGAGAGCTGCCCTCACCCACTAAATTGGGTGAGAACATTACTCGTTTCGACGATTAATTACGAGCTTAAAAAAAAGTATTATTAAGGAAGTTGGGGCGTTCTACTGGTCAGCCGCGCAGAGTCCAGATGAAATAACCGGCAGAAGTTGTCTGTGGTGGCTTGGGCTAAGGATTCAAGGCTGATCCCCTTCAGTACTGCCATATATTCTGCAACATCACGCACATAGGCTGGTTGGTTCTCTTTACCACGGTGCGGAACCGGTGCCAGATAAGGCGAATCGGTTTCGACCAGCAACCGATCAAGTGGCACGTAGCGCGCGACATCACGCAGCTGTTCTGCGTTACGGAAAGTCAGAATGCCGGAGAAAGAGATGTAAAAACCGAGATCCAATAGCGTGGCGGCAGTTGCTTTATCTTCTGTAAAGCAATGTAAAACCCCACCACACTCTTGCGCCTGTTCTTCATGCAAGATTGCCAGCGTGTCTTCACGAGCATCACGAGTATGTACAATCACCGGTTTATTTAATTTACGGCCAATACGGATATGCTCACGGAAAGAGGCTTGTTGCAGTGGAATATTGTCTTGCTGATAGAAATAATCCAGCCCGGTTTCCCCCATTGCCACCACGTTATCTGCCGCAGCAAGTTTTGCCAACTGCTCAAAATCATAGCCACCCTCCAGATTGAGTGGATGAACGCCACATGAAAACGCCACATTTTCTCGCTCCCCGATAAGGGAAGTCATGGCTGAAAAACCCGGTAATGTAGTGGCGACTGCCAGCACGAATCCGACATCACGCGCCTTCGCTTTAGCTAATACATCATCAACATTGCGGTGCAACGTCTGGTAATCAAGGCTATCAAGATGACAATGAGAATCTACTAACAACATAATTTTAAACCCAATTACAACGAAGATAAGGTGGAATAAGTGCCCGTAGTCAGCGCTGTTTCCCAGTTAAGCAGGAACTCGGTGAGTAATAATTCACGATTAACACCTACCACCAATAATAATTGATGACGACAATGGCCCAGCGCCTGGGCTGAATGGAGCAATACCGGTGTTGCGGCCATGCCAGCCAATTGCTGTACCAGAGGCAATTGATCCTGGTTGACGGCAAATTGACCCGCGCCTTGCTGCCATTTCAACGCATCCAACACCAATGAAGAGATCCATTGTAAGCGTTCTGGAGCATCATCATGGTTAAGTTGCGGTAATAACGACAGTAAATCCGTGCTGTGCAGTGCGCTATGCAATGCATGGCACAAAGTGGTTCTGGTGGCCCAGCGTTCCGGTTGCAGTAAACGCTCGGCCGCTAACGGCGCACCTTCACTCAATTTAAGTGCCGCCAGCATCGAGACAGGTTCTGCTGGAATCTGCCGCTGAAGCCATTGCAGGCTAAGCGCGGTATCCGGGCAGGCCAGATGCCAGTAAAAGCAGCGGCTGCGCAGTGTCGCAAGCAAACTGGCAGGTTGATGGCAATCGAGTAGAAAATAGGTTTTCTCCGGTGGCTCTTCCAACGTTTTTAACAACGCATTCGCCGCCGCATCGGTAAGCAACTCCGCGTGGGGAAGCCACACGACTTTTGCTCCGCCTTGCTGAGCATGGGAATAGAGTTTTTCAATCTGTTGGCGCACCAGCTCAACGCCGAGACTGCTTTTACCTTTCTCCGGTGTCAGCACATACCAGTCAGGATGATTGCCCGCCAACATCAAGCGGCAACTATGACATTCACCACAGCTTTTCTCGCCTTGTCGTTGCTGGCACATCAACCAACGGCTAATACCGTAAATCAGTGCTTCTTCGCCATTTCCAGGCAAAGAGTGCAGCAATAATGCATGATGGCCTCGCCCGGCAGTCTGCTGCCCTACCCACTGACGGTAAGGCGCAGTGAGCCACGGGTACCATTTCATTACGCTGTTTCTCGGCTGGTCAGCCATTGTTTCAATACCCGGCTAATAGATTCACTGACTTGCTCAAGCGGTTGAGAAGCATCAATGGTTTTAATACTCGAATCTGCGACAGCCAATTCGAGATAGCGCTCTCGGGTGCGTTCAAAGAAGGCCAGTGACTCTTGTTCAATCCGGTCTAATTCACCGCGGGCGCGGGCGCGAGCCAGCCCAATAGCTGGAGGTAAATCGAGATACAGTGTCAGGTCGGGGCGGAACTCACCCAATACCGTGTCACGCAATGAGGTCATCAGATTAATATCAATCCCGCGCCCGCCGCCCTGATAGGCTTGCGATGACAAATCATGGCGATCACCCACCACCCAACTGCCGCGCGCCAGTGCTGGTTTAATGACATTTTCAACCAATTGCACGCGCGCAGCATACAACATCAGCACTTCGGCTTTGTCCGTCAGGACTTCACCGTCAATACCTTGCTTAATCAAATCTCGCAGCTTTTCCGCCAGCGGAGTTCCCCCTGGCTCGCGAGTGAAAACAATATCGTTAATCCCCTGGGCGCGTAATGTGGCAACCACGGTGTCTCTGGCGGTGGTTTTCCCTGCCCCTTCAAGCCCTTCAATAACGATAAATTTACTGTTCATTTTTATCCTTTAGCGATTGGCGATAAACCCGCACCGCTTGGTTATGACTGGCTAAATTGGTGGTAAAAGTATGGCCGCCCTTGCCGTCTGCTACGAAGTAGAGGTAAGGCGTTTTAGCCGGATGAGCGGCAGCCGTAAGTGATGCCAGCCCCGGCATCGCAATCGGCGTCGGCGGCAAACCGGATATTACATAGGTATTATAAGGCGTTGGCGTATCTAAGTCTTTACGACTAATGGTGCCATTATAGCTATCCCCCATCCCGTAAATAACCGTCGGGTCCGTTTGCAGTCGCATACCAATACGTAAACGGTTGATAAACACCGATGCCACTTTGGTTCGCTCTTCATTGACCGCCGTTTCTTTTTCGATAATTGACGCCATAGTCACCAGGTCGCCTGGGGTTTTGTAAGGCAACGATTTATCACGCCCCTGCCAGATTTCATCGACTGTTTTTTCCATCTTCACATGGGCACGTTTGAGTAATGCCAAGTCAGTGGTTCCGGCAGTATATGAATAGGTATCTGGGTAAAGCCACCCTTCAGGGTGTTCGCTGTCCTTTAATCCCAGTAATACCGCGATTTCGGCATCACTCTTCCCATCCAATACATGCTTTATATATTTTGATTGCTGTAATTCATCCATCCAATCACGCAGCCGCTTTCCTTCAATAAAGCGCACGGTAAATTGGGCTTCTTTACCGCTGGCGAGCAGCTCAAGCATGCCGCGCACTGTCATCCCAGGAGTAAAGCGATAGGTACCCGCCTTGAATTTGGCTAATTCTGGTTCAAGGCGCAGCAGCCAGGGGAACCAGCGAGTATTTTTAATCAGGCCGTCGCGTTGCAGCAAATTCTCCAGTGCCACTCGTCCCGTCCCCGCAGGAAGTTTAAAGATGGTCTCTTGCTGGATAGCCAACGGCCTATCAGCAAAGTGTTGTACTCTCTGGTAACCCAACAGCAGCAATCCCAAACAGATAGCGACAAAAAGGATTAATGCTTTGGTGCTTTTTATTTTCATCGGGCGGCCATCTTCATATTAAAGGTAGTCATAGGTACAAAAATCAAAATCCTCATGAAGCCTATACTTCGCAGCAATGAAGATTTAAGAAATCAAATAACTGGCGCGAGTGGTAAACCCAGGGTTCAGCGTGATTTACCGGTTCAATCCTATTCACCGGGAGTAGCGGCATCAGCGCGTTGCACACGATAACTTCATCTGCATCAGCCAACACATCCACCGGTTGTGCCACAATTATCACCTGCCGACCCTGCGTAGCCAGGCAGCTAATAATTCGTTGACGCATAATGCCATCTACACCTGATTGGCACAGATCTGGGGTAAATATTTCATCCCCCTTGCGCCAGAATAAATTAGCCGCACAGCATTCCACCAGCATGCCTTCAGTGTCAAGCACCAGTGCCTCATCCGCCGCTGTCTGCTCAAGATGCGCGCGAATCAATACCTGCTCCAGGCGGTTCAAGTGCTTAACACCCGCCAGCAAAGGGCTACGTGCTAGCGATATCGGGCTGAGTGCCAAAGAAATCCCCCGTTCACGCCAACTATGATAATGAATAGGGTAATCACTGAGAGAAATAATCCGTGTCGGATGCTGACATGTCGTGCCACTGTAACCTCGTCCGCCACTTCCCCGACTGATAATCACTTTTAGCACCCCGTCTTCAGTATGGCTTGCGGCTTCAACCATTTCCTTGGTCAATGCATTCCAATTCACTGCGGGCATTAATAACCGCTCAGCCGCCAACTGCAAACGTAGTATATGTTTATCCAGCCACACAACGCGGCCGAGAGAGACTCTGGCGGTAGTAAAACAGCCATCGCCAAACTGCACAGAGCGGTCTGAAGCTGAAATCAAATTTTGTTCAACACCATTAATCCAGAACATTCAGATTCTCTTTAAATGGAAGGGGGTATTTACTCTATATTCAATGGGGAAAGAGGGATTGCCCATCAATATAAATTGTACCTGCTGACAGTATCAGATTTAAACCAATGGCTGTTTTCAGATTTGTCTCTTATTGGGACAATTATTATTGAGGGATGTTATGGCTAATGCAGGACAAAGCTAATAAAAGACCCGGAAAACCGGGTCTTTTTAGCAGTTGGAGCGTAACGACCAACGTTATACTTTGCGGAAAACCAAAGAACCGTTAGTGCCACCAAAGCCGAAGGAGTTACACAGGGTGTACTCCAAATCATTTACCTGACGAGCTTCGTGCGGAACAAAGTCCAAATCACAACCTTCATCTGGGTTATCCAGGTTGATGGTTGCCGGAATGGCCTGATCACGCAGTGCTAAAACAGTAAAGATAGACTCAACTGCGCCTGCTGCACCTAACAAGTGCCCAGTCATGGATTTGGTGGAACTGACCATCACTTTGGTGTCTCCACCAAATACAGACTTAACTGCCTGCGTTTCGGCTTTATCGCCAGCAGGAGTTGACGTGCCGTGGGCATTGATATAGCCGATCTGAGAGGTGCTCACACCCGCATCACGTAATGCATTTACCATTGCCAGAGCTGCTCCAGAACCGTTTTCCGGTGGAGAGGTCATGTGATAAGCATCGCTGCTCATCCCAAACCCAACAACTTCCGCGTAGATTTTTGCGCCACGTTTTTTCGCGTGTTCGTACTCTTCCAGCACCATCATGCCTGCACCGTCACCCAGAACGAAACCATCACGGTCTTTATCCCATGGGCGGCTTGCGGCTTGCGGATTATCATTGCGAGTCGACAATGCACGAGCTGCACCAAAACCACCAACACCCAATGGCGTACTGGCTTTTTCTGCACCACCTGCCAGCATAACATCTGCATCATTGTAAGCAATGATACGCGCCGCGTGGCCGATGTTATGCACACCAGAAGTACATGCCGTTGCGATAGAAATGCTTGGCCCACGCATCCCACACATAATGGTCAAGTGGCCGGCAATCATGTTAACAATGGTTGATGGCACGAAGAATGGGCTAATTTTACGTGGCCCACCGTTCACCAGCGCGCTGTGGTTTTCTTCAATCAGACCCAGCCCACCAATACCAGAACCTATAGCGGCACCGATACGGCTAGCATTGGCTTCGGTGACTTCAAGCCCTGAGTCTTGCATGGCTTGCATGCCAGCAACAATGCCGTACTGTATGAATGCGTCCATCTTGCGCGCATCTTTACGCGAAATGAACTCTTCACAATTAAAATCTTTCACTAAGCCAGCAAATCGAGTTGCATAGGCACTAGTATCAAAATGGTCGATCAGGCTGATGCCACTCTGCCCGGCAAGAACAGCTTTCCATGTGGATTCGACTGTATTACCGACAGGAGACAACATGCCCAGTCCAGTCACAACAACTCGACGCTTAGACACGGTTGTCCTCCAAGGAGGGAAAATAACACTTAGGACAAAAAAAACTTAGGCGGTCGAGTGACCGCCTAACTATCTAAACTTAAAGCATGTACGCTTACTGCTGGTTAGCGTTGATAAAATCAATAGCTGCCTGAACAGTAGTGATTTTTTCTGCTTCTTCGTCTGGAATCTCAGTATCAAATTCTTCTTCCAGAGCCATTACCAGCTCAACGGTGTCCAGAGAATCCGCGCCAAGATCTTCAACGAAAGAAGCACTGTTCTTCACTTCGTCTTCTTTAACACCCAGTTGTTCAACGATGATTTTCTTAACGCGTTCTTCGATAGTGCTCATACTCTTAAATTTCCTATCAAAACTCGCTTTCGCGATGGTTTTCGTAGTGTATAAAATGTTGAAAAAGATGCAACTAAATCTAGGCTGGTCAAACCACGATTTTACGCTATTTTGCGGTTTTTACCTCAAATAACGCAAATACTTTCGTGATTTTTAAATCATATACATGCCGCCATTGACATGTAATGTTTCACCAGAGATGTAGCTGGCCTCGTCAGAGGCTAAAAATGCAACAGCGCTGGCGATTTCTTTTGCTTGCCCAAGCCGGTTAGCTGGAACTTGGGCCAAAATGCCTGCGCGTTGATCATCTGTCAACGCCGTCGTCATATCTGTCTCAATAAAGCCAGGTGCCACAACGTTGACAGTAATGCCACGTGAAGCAACCTCACGCGCCAAAGACTTGCTAAAACCGATCAGACCCGCTTTAGCTGCCGCGTAGTTAACCTGCCCTGCATTGCCCATTGTCCCAACTACAGAACCGATGGTGATGATACGCCCAAACCGCTTTTTCATCATAGCGCGCATTACCGCTTTTGACAGACGGAATACGGAAGTCAGATCGGTGTCAATAATATCTTGCCACTCTTCATCCTTCATACGCATCAGCAGGTTATCACGCGTAATACCTGCATTATTCACTAAAATGTCGACTTCTCCAAATTCCGCACGAATCGTTGCCAAAACAGACTCGATTGACGCGGGATCCACGACATTCAGCATTAAACCTTTACCCTGGTCACCCAAGTAGGCACTGATCGCTTCAGCGCCCTTTTCACTGGTCGCCGTACCAATAACACGGGCACCGCGCTCAGCCAATAATTCTGCAATCGCACGGCCGATACCGCGACTCGCGCCAGTTACCAGCGCAATTTTTCCTTCGAAGCTCATGTTACCCTCTTTCTTAGTTTTCAAGCGCGCTGGTCAGCGTAGCAACATCGTTTACCGGTGCTGCGGCCAGAGTATCCACGATACGCTTGGTCAAACCAGTCAAGACCTTACCCGGCCCAACTTCTAACAGCAGCTCAACACCTTCTGCTGCGATAAATTCAACACTCTCAGTCCAACGTACTGGATTATATAACTGGCGTACCAATGCGCTACGGATAGCCTCTGGTGACACTTCAGTTTTCACATCTACGTTGTTGACGACAGGGAATAGCGGAGCCTGGAATTCGATCTCTTCCAGTGCAACAGCTAACTTATCTGCCGCAGGTTTCATCAGAGCACAATGAGATGGCACGCTGACAGGCAATGGCAAGGCACGTTTGGCACCCAAAGCTTTACAAGCCGCACCAGCGCGTTCTACCGCCTCTTTATTGCCGGCAATAACCACCTGACCCGGTGAGTTAAAGTTAACTGGCGAGACGACCTGGCCAAGTGCTGACTCTTCACAGGCTTTGGCGATGGATTCATTATCCAAACCAATAATAGCGTACATGGCACCGGTACCTTCAGGTACCGCTTCTTGCATCAGCTTGCCGCGTAATTCAACCAGACGAACCGCCTGTTTGAAGTCGAGCACGCCAGCGCATACCAGAGCGGAGTATTCACCCAAGCTATGGCCCGCCATCATCGTAGGCAGTTTACCGCCTTGATGTTGCCAAACACGCCAGATAGCAACAGATGCTGTCAATAAAGCCGGTTGCGTCTGCCATGTTTTATTCAATTCTTCAGCCGGGCCTTGTTGCACTAACTGCCACAGATCATAGCCCAGTACCGATGAGGCTTCACTGAAGGTCTCTTCAACTATCGGAAATTGTGCGGCCAAATCGGCCAGCATGCTAAGGGATTGAGATCCCTGGCCTGGAAATACCATTGCAAATTTCGACATTTTGCTTTCCTGTTAAACCAAAAAAGGTTCTGTTAAATCAGAAGCGAACCAGCGCTGAGCCCCAGGTAAAGCCGCCGCCAAATGCTTCCAGCAGCACTAACTGCCCACGTTGAATTCGCCCATCTCGTACTGCTTCGTCAAGTGCCGCAGGTACGGATGCCGCAGAGGTGTTGCCATGACGATCGAGTGTGACCACCACTTTATCCATCCCCATGCCTAATTTTTTGGCCGTTGCGCTAATAATACGCAGGTTAGCCTGATGCGGTACCAACCAATCCAGCGCTGAGCGATCCAGATTATTGGCCTGCAAAGTCTCGTCCACAATGTGGGCAAGTTCTGTTACTGCAACTTTAAAGACTTCATTACCCGCCATAGTGACATAGGCTGGCTGTTCTTGGTGTTGGCGATCTTGATACGGCAGTGCCAGCAATTCACCGTACTTACCATCTGCATGCAAATGAGTAGAGAGAATGCCCGGCTGCTCCGAGGCACCTAGTACCACGGCACCGGCACCATCGCCAAACAGAATAATCGTGCCACGGTCTTCAGGATTCAGCGCACGCGAAAGCATGTCGGAACCGATGACGATGGCATGTTTGACAGCACCACTTTTCACGTACTGATCAGCAACACTGAGTGCATAGGTAAAACCAGCACAAGCTGCGGCCAAATCGAAAGAGGCAGCATCTTTGATACCCAGCATTTGCTGCACCTGACAGGCCGAGCTCGGGAAAGCATGGCTTGAGGAGGTGGTAGCTATGATAATCAGCCCGATATCATTTTTATCAATACCGGACATCTCCAGCGCTTTTTCAGCTGCGTGGAAACCCATACTTGCGACTGTTTCATCCAGCCCGGCAATACGCCGCTCACGAATACCTGTCCGGGTGACAATCCACTCGTCCGATGTATCCACCATTTTTTCTAAATCAGCATTACTGCGCACTTGTACGGGCAGATAACTCCCCGTACCGAGAATCTTAGTATACATGTACGATCAGTCACTCTTGGGTAAAACCGCTTCAAGGCGCGCGGCAATCCGCTGTGGGACTTGCCGCTGCACCGCCTGCACAGCCTGTTCGATGGCAACGGCAAATGCGCGTTGATTCGCAGCGCCGTGGCTCTTGATTACGATGCCCCGTAATCCTAACAGACATGCGCCATTATACTGGTCGGGGTTCAAATGACCGAACCGCTTAGCTACACGTTTTTGCAGCCAACGGCCAATAAGTTTAAGCCACCATGACTGTTTTTTGCCGTCGCCCGATGATTTGAGCAGTGACAAGAACATTCTTATCACACCTTCCATGGTCTTTAGAGTGACGTTACCCACGAAGCCGTCACAAACCATCACATCAGTCTTGCCTGTCAGCAGATCATTGCCTTCCAGATAACCAATATAGTTGATAGTCGGTGTATTTTTTAATACTGCGGCGGCTTCGCGGATATTATCCAACCCCTTGGTTTCCTCTTCGCCAATATTGAGCAAAGCAACACGCGGGTTTGTTATGCCAACAACTTCTTCTGCCATCACCGAACCCATGACGGCAAATTGCACCAGCATCGTGCTATCGCATTCGACGTTAGCCCCTAAATCCAGTACCACAGTTTTGCTGCGTTGCTGATTGGGGATGACCGTCATCAATGCCGGGCGCTCTATTCCATCCAGTGGCTTAATCATCATCTTCGCCAACCCCATCAATGCCCCAGTATTACCTGCACTCACACAGGCTGCTGCGTCACCGTTTTTGACAAGCTCTAATGCAATACGCATAGAGGTACCACGGCTGGCACGAATCGCTTGTGAGGGTTTAGCATCGCTGGCAATAACATGCTCAGCGGGGATTACCTGTAACCTTTCCAGCAACAAAGGATCGGCATTAACAAGTAACGAAGTGATGGTGTCGGGGTTCCCGACCAGCAGGAGTTTTAGTTTTGGATTAGAGGCCAGTGCCTGCAATGAAGCAGGCACTGTGACGTGGGGACCGAAATCCCCACCCATTGCATCTAACGCTAGGGTTAGACAAGTCAAGGTATCGCCTTGCTAAAGAAGATTAGCAAGTACTACTCAGCCGATAACCTTGCGGCCGCGGTAGAAACCGTCGGCTGTGATGTGGTGACGCAGGTGAGTTTCACCGGAAGTTTTGTCCACAGACAGAGTGGCAGTGGTCAGCGCATCGTGTGAACGGCGCATGCCACGTTTGGAACGAGTGGGTTTGTTCTGTTGTACGGCCATTGACCTTACTCCTTAATTACTTTCTTTAAACTGGCTAATACGGCAAATGGATTAGGTTTCTCCGCCTCTTCAGGCAGTTTGCCAAATACCATGTCCGCCTCGGACACTTCACAGTGTTCAGAATCATGTACCGGAACGACAGGCAGTGAAAGAATAATTTCGTCTTCAATCATAGCCAGCAGATCAACTTCGCCAAATTCATCGACTTCGATCGGCTCGTACGCTTCCGGTAATGCTTCAGCCTGCTCATCATTGACGATCGGGCTAAAACAATACGTTGTATGAACATGGTGTGCAAACGTGTTACCACAGCGCTGACACATCAATGTTACATCGACGTCCGCATGACCTGTAATAACCGCCAGACGCTGATTATCGATATTAAACGATAATGAGGCCACGACATCGCTGTCCACACTTACCACTGAGTCGGCTACTCGTGTAACCTGCTCAGGCGAATAGATACCTGCGTAATCTAAACGTTTCTGAGCGGTACGAACCGCATCAATGGTCAGGGGTAATTTTACCTTTTGCATAGGGCGCGCATATTAACTTTGTAACGACATAGAGTCAAAGAAAAAGGCCGTTTTACTGCACCTTTCACCAATATTCGCTTCCGAAGCGGCAGACAGTTTAAAATGCCTGATTAAATTACGCCACGGTTTATGGAAAATATTATGCCGCAATTAGTTCTAGCCTCAACATCATCATATCGCCGCGCATTGCTGGAGAAACTGCAATTACCCTTTATCACTGCTGCGCCGCAAACTGATGAAAGCCCATTGCAAGGCGAGAGCGCAAGCGCGCTGGTGCAACGGTTGGCACGCGCAAAGGCCCAAGCGCTGGCCGCTCATTACCCACAACACTTGATAATCGGTTCTGATCAAGTGTGTGTTATCAACGGCTCCATCGTCGGCAAGCCCCATAATCATGCCAATGCGGTCAAGCAGTTAGAACAAGCCAGCGGCCAATGTGTCACTTTTTATACCGGGCTGGCGCTGCTCAATACAGCAACCGGTAGTCATAATTGCCTTTGCGAAACATTTGATGTTTATTTCCGCAGATTAAATAGCGCAGAAATTGAGGGTTATTTAGTGCGGGAACAACCGTGGAATTGTGCAGGCAGTTTTAAAAGTGAAGGGTTGGGCATCACTTTATTTGACAAGCTATCGGGCCGTGATCCGAATACGCTCATCGGCCTGCCATTAATCGCCCTCACCCAAATGTTAATTGAGCAAGGGGTCAATCCCTTACTTTAAAATGCGGATAGCTTTTAAAATACGGATAGCGTTAAAACGGCTTGCCGCATTTTAAATCGCGGCTTTCTTGCGTAATACCGCCAGACAATGGCGCAATTGATTATCCAAAGGAGCTTCAATGCGCATGGTTTCACCGGTATTCGGATGTTCAAAACGTAGAGCTGCGGCATGCAGGAATAAGCGATGTAACCCTGTCCCCTGCAATTGGCTATCAAATTCACGGTCACCATAACGATCATCAAAAGCGATCGGGTGGCCGGCATGCAGTGTGTGCACGCGAATCTGATGTGTACGACCCGTTATCGGGCTGGCTTTAACCAATGTTGCATGCTCAAAACGCTCTTCTATTTTAAAACGCGTCTCAGATGGCTTGCCTTCACTACTGACTTTCACCATACGCTCGCCACTTTGCATAATATTTTTCAGCAAAGGCGCCTGAACAGCTTTGCAATGGGATTGCCATTGCCCGCGCACCAAAGCCAAATAATCTTTTTGCATCCCTTTCAAGCGCAGTTGCTCATGTAAAGAGCGTAAAGCCGAGCGTTTTTTGGCTACCAACAAAACACCAGAGGTATCGCGGTCAAGGCGGTGAACCAATTCCAGGAAACGCGCTTCAGGACGAAGTGCACGTAATGCTTCAATCACCCCGAAACTTAAACCGCTACCGCCGTGGACAGCCGTACCGGAAGGTTTGTTTAACACTAAGAGATAATCATCTTCAAATAGAATGCAATCAGCCAGAGCAGCCACTTTATCAAGTTTAGCTGATACCTGAATCTCTTCGCGCTCGGCGACACGTACCGGTGGTACACGGACCACATCACCGTCAGCCAGTTTATATTCTGGCTTAATGCGCCCTTTATTAACGCGGACCTCACCTTTGCGCACGATGCGATAGATCATACTCTTTGGCACACCTTTCAATTTCGTGAGCAAAAAGTTATCGATCCGCTGACCCGCTTCGTCGGCAGAAATGGTGATTAATTGTACTGCTGGATTATTCGTTTTCATGGGGCGCGATTCTAATTACACCGAGGAATTAGCGCCACCCCTTTTTCTGTGCTTAACTGTCAATCTGGCTATTTAAAGATAACGTTTGCGCGCATTTATTGTTTAATAAGACAACGATAGCCGCCAACACTGTGAATACAGTAAAAGAATCTTTACGTAGACAGGTAAAGTCATCTTGCTATATCAGTGTCAGCAATGGAATAATGTGGTTAATTCTGCGTTGATTCTCGTTAGACCAAGAGACTTGTGGAATAATAAACTTTGCCTGATCACACAAAAACGCAGCAATGGCGTAAGACGTAATGTGAAATCAAGCAATTAGCGGGCTGCGGGTTGCAGCTTGGTCGGCAAGTGGGTCAGGCTCTGTTGTCTTATATTCAGAAGCTACCCTTTATATAAAAAGCGCTGTTTTTCAGAAAGAAACACAGGCTTACCGAAATAATGCGCCCCTATGCAGGCGACAACCGTGAGGTTGACGGCTTTGCTAGAAGACTCGGGGTCATCGGTTTACCCGACCATAGAGGTTATTTTGCCCGCAGTTCTAACGCCAATGTAAAAAAAACGAGTAAGTTAAAGATGAAAAGAATGTTGATTAACGCAACTCAGCAAGAAGAGTTGCGTGTTGCCCTTGTAGATGGACAGCGGCTGTATGATTTGGATATTGAAAGCCCAGGTCATGAACAGAAAAAAGCGAATATTTACAAAGGTAAAATCACCCGAATCGAACCCAGTCTGGAAGCCGCTTTTGTTGATTACGGCGCTGAACGACATGGTTTCCTCCCATTAAAAGAAATTTCTCGCGAATATTTCCCTAGTAATTATTCCTCTCATGGCCGCCCAAACATCAAAGATGTGCTGCGCGAAGGCCAGGAAGTTATTGTTCAGGTTGATAAAGAAGAACGCGGTAATAAAGGTGCCGCACTCACGACTTTCATCAGCCTGGCAGGTAGTTATTTAGTTCTGATGCCTAATAACCCACGTGCTGGTGGTATTTCTCGCCGTATCGAAGGTGATGACCGCACTGAACTGAAAGAAGCCCTATCCTCCCTGCAGTTGCCTGATGGCATGGGTCTGATTGTTCGTACAGCGGGTGTTGGTAAATCTGCTGATGCGCTGCAATGGGACTTATCATTCCGTCTGAAGCACTGGGATGCGATTAAAAAAGCCGCTGAAGGCCGCCCTGCGCCGTTCCTGATCCATCAGGAAAGTAACGTCATTGTTCGTGCTTTCCGTGATTATCTGCGCCCGGACATCGGCGAAATCCTGATCGATAACCCTAAAGTTCTCGAACTGGCTAAAGAGCATATCGCAGCACTTGGCCGCCCGGATTTCAGCAGCAAAATCAAATTGTATAGTGGCGAAATCCCATTATTCAGTCACTACCAGATTGAGTCACAGATTGAATCTGCATTCCAACGCGAAGTACGTCTGCCTTCCGGTGGTTCTATCGTTATTGATACCACCGAAGCCCTGACAGCGATTGATATCAACTCCGCACGTGCTACCCGTGGTGGTGATATCGAAGAAACGGCATTCAATACCAACCTTGAAGCCGCCGATGAAATTGCCCGCCAGTTGCGCCTACGTGACTTAGGTGGCCTTATTGTCATCGACTTTATCGATATGACACCGGTACGCCACCAACGTGAAGTAGAAAACCGCCTACGTGATGCCGTTCGTCAAGACCGTGCGCGTATCCAGATTGGCCGTATCTCTCGCTTCGGTTTACTGGAAATGTCCCGCCAGCGCCTCAGCCCATCACTCGGTGAGTCAAGCCACCATGTGTGCCCACGCTGTAGCGGTACCGGTACCGTTCGTGACAACGAATCGCTGTCACTTTCTATTCTGCGTTTGATTGAAGAAGAAGCGCTGAAAGAGAATACCCATGAAGTTCACGCTATTGTGCCGGTACAAATTGCATCGTATCTGCTGAACGAAAAGCGTGAATCTGTTAATGCCATCGAAAAACGCCAGGGTGGTGTGCGGGCAGTGATCGTACCAAACGATCAGATGCAAACGCCGCATTATTCTGTACTTCGCGTGCGCAAAGGCGAAGAAGTCCCTTCTCTCAGCTATTTGCTGCCACAGCTGCATGAAGCTGAAATGGCACAACCGTTGGAAGAAGCGACCATCGAACGTAAACGCCCAGAGCAACCGGCGCTGGCGACGTTCTCTCTGCCAACAGAAGTGCCACCAGAGTCAGCCCCTGCTGCTGCGAATGTTAAACCAACAGCCGCACCACAGGCCGCAACAGCTGCGGTGGCAGAACAACCTGGTTTCCTTAGCCGCCTGTTCAGTGGGCTGAAAGGTCTCTTCGGGGGTTCAACAGAAACTGAAGTGAAACCGGTTGAAGTTGAGAAAACTGAAACCAACGAAAACCGTCGTAATGATCGCCGTAATCCTCGCCGCCAGAATAATGGCCGCAAAGACCGTGGTGACCGCACGCCGCGCGAAGGTCGTGATAACAGTAGTCGCGACAACAATGCCCGTGATAATAGCACTCGTGATAACGGCAACCGTGACAATGCTAACCGCGATAATAGCAATCGCGAAGGCCGTGACGATCAGCGCCGCAATAATAGACGCCCGGCGCAACAAGCAACGGCACCACAGGCACAGACTGAAGTTGTTGAAGCAGATAAAGCACAGCGTGAAGAACAGCCAGCGCGTCGCGGTGATCGCCAACGTCGTCGTCCACAAGATGATAAACGCCAGGTATCACAAGACGTTAAAGCTAAAGTTGATGCGGATATCGTCACAGCTGTAGTCGAAGAAGCACAACCTGAGCAAGAAGAACGCCAACAGGTGATGCAGCGCCGTCAACGTCGCCAATTGAATCAGAAAGTCCGTATTCAATCCGCGAATGATGAGCTGAATGTTCTGGAAAGTTCTGTTAGCGAGCCAGTTTCCCACATTGCTGCGCCAGTAGTGCAGGAAGAAGTGAAATTGCTGCCGCCAGCAAGCTCTCAGGCCGATGATGAAGCATCGAACGATCGTAATGGCAACAATGAAAATGGCATGCCACGTCGCTCTCGCCGCTCACCTCGCCACCTGCGTGTCAGTGGTCAACGTCGTCGCCGCTATCGTGATGAGCGCTACCCAACTCAGTCAGCTATGCCGCTGGCGGGTGCTTTCGCTTCACCAGAAATGGCATCAGGTAAAGTGTGGGTGCGTTATCCAGTAGCTCAACCGTTTGAACCCGCCTTTGTGGAAAATCCGGTTGAAGAACCACAGCCAGTTGAGTACGTGCAGGAAGTTACTGCTGTAGTAGAACAAGTCGCTGTTGTTGCCGCACCTGTTGTCGTTGCTGCGCCTGTCGTTGCTGCGCCTGTCGTTGCTGCGCCTGTCGTTGCTGCGCCTGTCGTTGCTGCCGTAACTGAAACTGTCGTGCCGACTCCAGCCCCACAACATAAGCCAGGTGGTTCTTCGTCATCCGCTGCTGCCGTACCGGGCCGTGCGCCGGTTGTTGTGGAAACAGCAATAGTAGAAACGGTAACTGTAGCGCCAATCGTTGAAACCCGTGCGATTGAAGAACCTACTCAGGTAACTGACATTGCACCAGCAGCAGAAACTGTGGTTGAAACGACAATCGAACCCGTCGCTGTCGTGGAAGAAGCCGTAACCCAAGAGCCTGTTGTTGAAGAAACAGCAGCTGTAGTTGAAGATGCGACAGTCGCTGAAGAAGCTGTAGTTGAAGAAGCTGTAGTTGAAGAAGTGACAGTTGAAGAAGTGACAGTTGAAGAAGCGGTGGTTGAAGCACCAATCGTGACGGAAACAGTGGTTGAAGATACTGTGGCAGAAGAAGCTACGGTAACTGAATCACCAACCGACACAGCTCCTGTTGCCGTTGCACCGCCGCAGCCAGTTGTTGCTCATCCTGAAGGTGTGTTATTCAAGCACTATGCTTCAGCGCCAATGACCAAAGCACCAGCACCTGATTACGAACCAGCATCGCCAAGCCAAGGCCATTGGGAACGTCCAGCCTTTGATTTTGCAGGTAAAGGTTCTGCGGGTGGTCATGCGGCAGCAACTAAAGCAACAGCACCAGCAACAAAGCCACAATCGGTTGAATAGTAGCAATATCGTTCGGCCCTAATAGTGTAAAACCCGCCATTTGGCGGGTTTTTTATTGAGCAAAGATTGTCACGCGATTTGCTTCACTTTCTTTATCTCAAGGCTTTCCAACTTGCCTTCAATAGCTTTGACAAACGCTTTGAAGTGTTCGGTTTTATTATGTTTTTCTAATGCATCCTCAGATGCCCAGCGCTCAAAAAACACAAAAGAGCCTTTTTGGTCGCTTTCAGCATGGAGATCATATTGCAGATTCCCCTTCTCTTCACGACTCGGTTCGATAACCTGATGAACTGCGGCGGTAACCTCAGCAATAAACTCAGGTTTCGCCACTAAACTGGCAATAACGCGAACTTCCATAGTTATTCTCCCATCTGTACATTTAACTAGCGTATTTGACGATAAATCAATCGCTCACCAACTTGGGCAATTTTTTCGAAACCTCTCTATAAGAGCCCCTTTTTGCATTGTTTTCAACTTAGCCGTAACAATCAGATGCATCTGGAGCACTTTCCGCTTATCCTTAGACCCCGCCGGAAACAGCACAAAAACCCCGATATCTCATCATGACTGCGGAGCTCGTTGAATGACTGCACAACCCCAAACCCTGAAAATTCGCCGCCCCGATGACTGGCATATTCATTTACGTGATGACGAAATGCTCAGTACCGTGCTGCCCTATACTTCCGAGGTGTTTGCGCGGGCTATTGTCATGCCAAACCTGACACCCCCGATAACCACAGTTACCAGTGCCATTGCCTATCGGGAACGTATTTTGGCGGCAATTCCTGCGGGCCATAAATTCACACCGCTAATGACGTGCTACCTGACCAATACTCTGGACGTCAATGAACTGACTCTCGGTTTTGAACAAGGTGTGTTTACCGCCGCTAAGCTTTATCCGGCCAATGCCACCACCAACTCAACCCATGGGGTTTCTGATATTCCAGCAATTTATCCGCTGTTTGAACAGATGCAGAAGATAGGCATGCCGTTACTGATCCACGGGGAAGTCACTGACGCGGCTGTGGACATTTTTGATCGTGAAGCTCGCTTTATTGACCAAATCCTGGAACCGATACGCCGTCAATTCCCAGAGCTGAAAATTGTCTTTGAGCATATCACCACCAAAGACGCAGCCGATTATGTGCTGGCAGGCAATCGTTTCCTTGGTGCGACCATCACCCCTCAGCATTTGATGTTCAATCGTAATCACATGTTGGTTGGTGGAATTCGCCCTCACCTGTTCTGTTTGCCGATTCTAAAGCGCAGTACTCATCAAGAAGCCCTGCGTCAAGCGGTTGCCAGTGGCTCTGAGCGCTTCTTCCTCGGAACTGACTCAGCACCGCATGCCAAACATCGTAAAGAGTCATCATGTGGCTGTGCAGGTGTGTTCAATGCCCCGTCAGCACTTCCAGCGTATGCCTCTGTGTTTGAAGAGATGAACGCACTGCAACATTTTGAAGCATTCTGCTCTTTGAACGGCCCACGTTTCTATGGTCTGCCCGTTAACGAAGATTTTGTTGAATTGGTTCGGGTTCCTTTCCAACAACCAGAAGAAATCTCACTTGGAAACGAATCTATTATTCCTTTCCTTGCCGGCCAGACCATCAACTGGTCAGTTAAAGCTTGATAACTATGGCGGTAGAGCGCGCTTTTCTCTACTGCCTCAAATTTTTTTATCCGCCAGTTGCAGCCCGAATTTTTATACTGTATAAATAACCAGTATGAATATTCGGAGGGCTAAATATGCGTGTTGAAGTCAGTATTGATAAAAAAAATCAGTTACCCGCAGGTGCTATCGAAGCACTCACCAATGAATTGAGTAAACGACTGAATACTAAATTCCCGGATACCACTACCGCAGTACAAGTGCGTTATGCCGGGGCCAATAATCTTTCTGTTTTAGGCGGTGCCAAAACCGATAAAGATCTCATCTCTGAAATATTACAAGAAATATGGGAAAGCGCGGATGATTGGTTCGATGCGGAATAAATCACAATAAAAAATATGTTGTATATCCTAAATGATTTAAGTTGCGGGAAGGCGGCTAGTGAGAAAATCCCGATGAGCTTACTGTGTCGTAAGTGATTCGGGTTATTGAGCGTAGCCAACGCACATGCAGCTTTAAGTATGACGGGTATAGGTAAATGCTGTTTTGCCGGGGAATCGCTCCTCGGCTTTTTTCATTTTAATCTTCGCTTAATTAATCATCAGAAAATAAATAATTTGTAAAGATCTGTTGATAATCTCCACATTCACCAGCGCTTGCGTATACTAAAAAAGTTCACTTAGTATTGAGTCGCATTGATCCTCGCTAGTCACTCCAGTTAGTAACTACTATATAAGGGGTCTTTATGGACAGAAATGATGAAGTTATCCAGACTCACCCGCTCGTAGGTTGGGATATCAGCACTGTAGATGCATATGACGCGATGATGATACGTCTTCATTACCTGTCTTCCATGGATCAACCGCCTGAAGATGCGCTGGTTGATAGAACACTCTGGCTGACGACTGATGTTGCACGCCAATTAATAAATATCTTAGAAGCAGGCATTGCTAAAATTGAGTCATCAGAATACCAAGATCTTGACCGTCGTAAGCATTAATTATCACCTACAATTAATTTCTCAACGCGCATAAAAAGGCATCAGTGAATATCACTTGATGCCTTTTTATTAACCGTTCCCACCATAATATCGCTAACATCCCTTTTGCTCTCCCTGACCCCGTGCTATTACTATCGTTTTAATTTTTATCGCGACTTGCCGCCTTTCATTTAAATCATTCTGTTTATTATCAGGATAAAACTGCATTGCAAATCGAACAGTGTTAAATAAGGCTAGCGATGATATTCACCAAGGTGAAAAATATGGATTATGATTTGATTGTCATTGGTAGTGGCTCCGTCGGTTCCGCCGCAGGTTACTACGCCTCACAAGCTGGTTTAAAAGTGCTGATGATTGACAGTGCAATGCCTCCTCACCAGTCAGGTAGCCACCACGGCGATACCAGAATCATTCGCCATGCATACGGTGAAGGCGAGAAATATGTTCCATTAGTATTACGCGCACAAGCACTGTGGGATCAACTCTCCGCTCAGACTGGTGAAAAATTGTTTCAGGCCAGTGGTGTACTCAATTTGGGACCTGATGATTCGACTTTCCTGAAAAATACACAGCTCAGCGCGCAACAATATAATTTACCAGTCGATATTTTAAATGCAGCGCAGGTTCGTGAGAAATGGCCGGTATTTACTGTGCCGGATAATTATATTGGTGTGTTCGAACCACAATCGGGTTATCTGCGCTCAGAACTGGCGATAAAAACACTGATCAAAGCCGTCACTGAGGCGGGTTGCGGTATTTTATTTAACTGCCCGGTTACCGCGATTGAACCCTTGGATAATGGGGTTGATGTCGTGACCATTGATGGTACCTACAGCGCCAGGAAAGTGGTGGTCACCGCCGGAACCTGGGTGAAAGAGTTACTACCGCAATTACCCATAACAGCCATACGCAAAGTCTTCTCCTGGCACCATGCCGATGGTCGCTACAGTGAAGGGAATCATTTCCCGGCATTTACCGTAGAGACTCCGGATAACATTCATTACTACGGTTTTCCCTCACAAAATGATGAACTGAAATTGGGTAAACATAATGGTGGTCAACCGATAGAATCAGCCGCACAGCGTAAGCCGTTTGGTGCTTATGCTGAAGATGGTACCGAAGTATTTGGCTTTTTGCGTCATTTCTTACCTGGCGTGGGTGTTTGCCTACATGGCGCAGCATGCAGTTATGATATGAGCCCTGATGAAGATTTCATCATCGACACCTTGCCGGATAACCCCCATATTATGGTGGTGACTGGCTTAAGTGGTCATGGATTTAAGTTTGCCACTGCACTGGGTGAAGTCGCCGCACTCTTTGCGCAAGATAAAACGTCACCTATTGATATTTCTGCCTTTTCACTGGCGCGATTTACTCATTCTTAGGCCACGAATGACAATTCGCTGATTAAATTGTTGCCAATACTCATTTGCTTTTAAGATGAGTTATTGGCAATTTATTTGCATTTCTTATATTTCAATCTCAGTACAAAACACTCTTAATTTTATTATTAGCAGGAGGTTTATTCGTTAAATCCGTCAAGAAACATCGCAAATCCCGAATTGACGCCGTAGTCATCAGAGGATTACCTTACCCTTGTATGCAGCCAGGTATGGTTGCAGTTAGACAAGGATGTATGTCATATGAAGATATTAATTATTGATGAATGTTTTTATACCCGCTCAGGGGTAAATACTTATTTAAATAACTCAACATCGCTTAAATTAAGAGATGTACCTACAGTTGAACAAGCAACATCAACTATCCAGGATTTTAATCCTGAGATAATAATTGTTAATCTTACCCAATATTGTCGTTTTGGTGGTCATTGTCCATTATTAGAACATTTTATACGTTGTTGTGATCAGGCAAAAGTTTATATTTATCTGGATGCAGCCTATCCATTTAGTGAAACACCAATCCCTCTGACTGGCTCTGTTTCTATTCTAGCTAAAAAGCATTTGCCTGAACTGCTTCAAAGCTTATCCCGTGTTTCACACGATGCAGGCAAGTCACATCTGTCATGCCCCGCATCACTGTTCAGCCCGCAAGAACATAAAGTCATGTGCTATTGGATGACAGAAATGCCCAACTACCGTATCGCTAAAAAATTAAATATCAGCGATAGCACCGTTTACTCACATAAACGCCATATTACTGAGAAAATAAAAGTCAGGAATCGCTTGGAGCTGTGTTTTATTTACAACGTATTCAAATATCTCTACTAGAAATTAGTCTATATTTAGAAAAACATCTCCAAGTAGTGCTTAATACCGAGCCGAGCCAATATTTATATAAGTTTAAATCACGAGTAATGTAGCCGGAACAATATAATGCAAAACAGCCTGCTGTTAGCCAGTATCGGTTACATTCTAATTAAATTATTTTATATACCCCCACGCTCCAATTTTCATCTTTTACGCACATATCTGTAGATAAATCATTTCTTTTGATTATTTCAAAACACACTAATTTAACTTCCAGATTATTGTTTATCCAATTAAAAACACCTATAATGCGCGATGATTTTAGCCGCAGGCAGTCAGTATGTTAAATAAATTGCTTTCAATAGTTATCAATAATGTGCGGGAGCATCTAATACTCTATATCTGTTTGTGGTTGATATTGTTGGCGCTGGATATTTATTTCTTTTTCTATTAGTTTACTGCCCGAACCATCCCTCTGGCATTGAGTGGGCCAGCAGGTATAGAAATCACCTGCTGTCCTCAGATTTTCAAATCAAGATATTGGCTTCTCTGTCTCAGTTTTGGCAGGCTTACCATCGCTCAGTAACACTGCAAACTTATAACCAGCAGGCGTTAATTCTAGTGCGATTTTGGCAATAATGGTTAACGGCACTGAGAGCAACATACCTATTGGCCCCAATAGCCATCCCCAGAAAATTAATGATAAGAATACCACCAGCGTTGATAACCCCAAGCCGCGCCCCATCATGCGCGGGTCAATAATATTACCGCCAATCAGGTTGATGAGTATATAACCACCCGTTACGGCAAATGCGTCGGCAAAACCGTTAAATAGCAAAGCCTGAATAATAGGTGGGATGGCGGCTAATACTGACCCGATATTAGGAATGTAATTGAGAACAAAAGCTAATAACCCCCATAAGAATGCAAATCTGACCCCCATCGCGGCCAAAAATAACCAAATAACAATCCCCGTCGCGATACTAATAATGGTCTTAATCACCAGATAATGTGTCACACCATTCAGTGCGCGGCGTAAAATGGCGTTTCCTTGCTCAGGGTTATCAAACATCAATTGCATTTTATAAGGCAAGCGCTCGACTTCAAACAACATGAAGACGACTGTCATTAATAGCAAGAAGGTGCTGGCCATTGCTCCAGAAAGGTGGCTAAGCAGACGGGTAATAAAGTTCATCGCCATGCTGGGATCGACATGCTTCATGATGTCATCCACCGAGAATTCGATATTAAAGCGCATAGCAAATTCTTGCAGGTCGCGCATTTTTTCCAGCATCATTCCGCGATATTGCGGTAATGAACGGGCAAATTCATTTAATGAAGAACCTAAGCGGCTAAACAGCAATGCCATCAGCAAAACAATAATGGTTACCAGTAAGACGATAGCCAGTGTGCGGGGGATCTTTATTTTCTCGAGTAATTTCACCAACGGGTTTAAAACAATAGCGAGAAATATTGCCAGTAAAAAGGGAACTACTATAGGCGACGCCGCCTTGATCCCAGCCATAATCACGACCAACATTGCCAGCATCGCAACTAAGCGCAACCCTTGGCCACTTACCACAGGTTTTGTCATTATCAATCCTTGTATTGGAACCGCCACGGCTCAAAATGGCAAAAAAAAGACGTTATCGGATAAAATAACCGACAACGCCTTATTTTAATAGCACCAGATATTACTTATCTCAGACTGCTGACAAACCTCGACAACCCAATATTGCAAGGTGAGGACTGGCAGAAGAGTAAAGCGTCCGCGCCAGGGAGGGCGCGGCTCGAGCCTACAAGGATGCTTGTTTTAACAAAAGAAGTACGGCGTCTTTACGATCTGCCTGTTTTCACCACTACGGGCACTTTGTCATTAACCTCAGATATTACTTATCTATGCCCTTTTCCGGTATGGGAATATGCATCGTTGTTTGCAGTAACCCCTTAGACTTATTAAATATCTTAATGCCGTTTTCACGTCCTGCCCGGCGAGCGCGTTGCTCTTCTTGAGGTAGCTTCAGCTCTTCCTGACAAATCGGGCTACAGCAACCTTCAAATTTTGCAGCACAGGCGGGGCACTGAATAAATAGCAAGTGGCAGCCATCATTCTTACAGTTAGTATGTGTGTCGCTTGGTGTGCCACACTGATGGCAATGCGCAATAACATCATCCGAGATCCGCTCACCCATCCGCTCATCAAAAACAAAGTTTTTACCTATAAATTTAAGTGGCAAACCTTGTTCTTTTGCTTTGCGGGCATATTCGATAATCCCGCCTTCGACGTGATAGACGTTTTTAAAACCATTATGCAACATATAGGCGCTGGCTTTCTCACAGCGAATCCCACCGGTGCAATACATAACAATATTCTTCTCTTTGTCATGTTGTAGCATATCAACTGCCATCGGTAATTGTTCGCGGAAAGTATCCGAAGGAACTTCTATCGCATTTTCGAAATGGCCTACTTCGTATTCATAATGATTACGCATATCGACGAACAAGGTATCAGGGTCATCAATTATCTGATTAACCTGATCGGCCTTCAGATAATGCCCAACGTTACTGGGATCGAAACTATCATCATCGATGCCGTCAGCCACAATACGCTCGCGGACTTTCATACGCAGCACCCAAAATGACTTGCCGTCATCTTCATGCGCGACATTCAGCCGTACCTGATCCAACGCAGGATGTGCGGCAAACAGCGCCACTTTAAATTCATCATAACGGTTGGCAGGCACGCTAATTTGGGCGTTGATACCCTCTTTGGCCACATAAACCCGGCCGAAAACGCCGAGCTTAATAAATTGGCTATAGAGGTTATCGCGGAAGGCTTTCGCATCTTCCAATATGAAGTATTTATAAAAAGAAACTGTGGTGCGCGGTTCGGTTTCAGCCAACATGCGCGCTTTAAGTTCCTCATTAGAAATTCGGTTATGTAACACTGGCATGGTGTACTTTCCTGTCTTTCAGAGAGGTTACTGATAAATATTTAATTACTGCTCAATGGGTTACGTAAGTCATTCGACTGCTAACCACGGTAAATCATCGCGCAATAGAACTGATATTTTGGCACCGGTCACCCCGTGCGGCGCATATAATACCTGAAACACCAACAGGGCACATCTCTAGCGACAATCTCGATCAGTAAAAGCGGAGAGAACGACGCCGGTGAGTAAAGCAACTCCAGCGGTAATCAGTAACGTTTTGCTCTGCCAATCGGCACCGAAATAACCCAATATGCCCCCGACGACCAATAATCCCGCACTGAGTTTTGCAGCTGTCATCGACGGCTCTCCGATAAGAATGAATAACACCACGTAAGTGATTAACCAATAAATACACCAACACTATCATAACGCAGAAATAAAAAATCCCTCTGCAAGTGAGAGGGATTTATTTATCCTTGGGTTAAAATTGTCTTGTATTAGCTTATTCGTTGCAATTTAGCCGGTAGCCCCTGCCGGACTGCCGAGCCACTCACCCAATCGAGCCAGGTGTTGGGGACTTCTCTGGTGGGGTCGGTAAAACCGAGATCGTTCAAATTGGTTCCCTGGCCGATTCGTGGGTCTGACGCCATCACAGCGCCATCCAGAGTGTGAGCTCTGGTACCCATTTCGCGATGACCATAACCATGTTCAATGGCAACAACACCAGGCATAACGCCATCCAATAGACTGACTTGCACCTCCATCTGCCCTCCTGGGGTCATTAACCGCACAATATCACCATGTTGAATACCATTACGTTGCGCATCTTGTGGGTTGATCGCTACCAGATTGGTGGATTTGACCGCACGTAGGCGCTCAATCATCGCCGTTGAGCTGCTCATCAGATGAGACTTAAATGACATCAAGCGTAATGGCCAGTCGGTTACCGGATAATGCTGGAACACATCCGAGCCGTCCGCCAGGCGCGGCGGATACCAGGTCGGGCAGCCGCTGTAGCGCTCACCGGTAATGGCATGGTGATGTTTCGCCACATTTTCATTCCAGATTTGCAGTGGTTTTTTCCATTGTGGCCCAGTGGCGTCACCGTTCCAGCTTTTCTCATACGGCGCAAACCGCCCACCACGCGCCAGCAAATAAGCCACACGCCGCTGCTCGTCTTGGTACAAACTGCGCTGAAGTGCAGGCCATAGACGATCGACGCCGGTTAAGCGCAATTCGTCATCAACGGCCGCTGGCAGCGGCTTTTCGCCACCATAGGCAATATTGGCTGCCGCGCGTAAGTAATAATCTTCCGCGCGATCCAGCGACAAGCTATTCCCCTCGCTATCCTGCATGGCATTAGCCCCAAATCCCGGCAACTTCATCGCCTTAGCAACAGCAATCAAGAAACTCTCCATTGCCACCGGTTCACCTTGTGCGGTGCGGGCGGTACGTGACTCCACCACTGGCCAACGAGCGGTGCTGGCCTTCACTAGTACACCAGCCCACGGCGCACTGAACCCCCAACTCTCAAAATTATGCGTGTCCGGCACGATATAATCTGCCAACGCGGTGGTTTCATTCATAAAAGCATCGATAGCGATAAATAAGGGTAACTGACGGGGGTCTTGCAACCGCTCTTCAATCAGATTGCGTAGGCCCGCCACCCCATACAGCGGGTTGGTCATATGGCTTATCCAGGCTTTCAGCCGATAGGGGTAACCCGCCAGTGCTGGGGCTAATTGTTCGGTTAACTGCCCGCCAACAAACGGATACCACGGGCCACGGGCCGGATAACCTGATTGCCCTTGTTGGATTTTCTGCTGATATTCTTCTGACTTTTCATAAGGCTGTTTACTGCGCGATAGCGGTAGCCCCTTTGGCTTAACCATGCCGACAAAGGTGGCTAACTGGTAACGTGGCCCATCGGCAAAACCATCAAACTTGCCACCGCCGACCGACACTCCGCCTTTCAGGTTGAGATTACCAATCATGGCATTCAACATCATGACTGCCCAGGTGGTGTAAAACCCGTTGCCCCCCATCATGCCGCCATGTGAAATCACCGCAGCCTGACGCTGATAGGCAGTGAACTCGCGAGCTAAACCAATAATTGTCGCTTCCGGCACGCCACATTGCTGGCTGTATTCGGCCAGCGTAAAGCGCGCAGCAGCTTGTTGCAGACATGTCATGCCCGATTGCACTTGTACCTTTTGACCATCATGTAAGGTGACGTCTTGGGTGACAAACAATTCGGCCTGTAACATCTGAGCGGCGGGTTGTAACGCTCCATCAATGGCTTGCGCTAATACCGGGCTTTCATCTCCCTCAGCGACGGGTTCACCACTCAACATATTGGCGCGTAAAAACTGCCCCGCCAGCGGATGGGTTTCTGTGGTGATAACCAAATGACTGGCATTAGTCCAACTGCGCTCCCCGGCGGCTTGCATCGCCATTTCACCAGGAATGGCAAGATAAGCGTGATTAAACCGATGCTGTTCAATAATCCAGCGGATGATTCCCATCGCCAGTGCGGCGTCGGTTCCCGGCAGTACCGGAACCCAGCGGTTATGTTGATTGGCCAGTGTGGTGGTCAGCGGCAAAGCAGGAGCGACCACCACATAATTGAAATCATCCCGTTGGCGGGCATTGGCTAACTGTCGCCCCTGACGTTTAAACGGGTTACCCGATTGCGCCGGTGAGGTTCCCAAAAACAGGGCGAAACGGACGTTATCCCAATCAGGCTTAACATGGGCATTTTTGTCCAAATCCCCCATCAACGCACCAGAACCGGCGCGGTAGGCCAGCCCACAATAGGCACCGTGGCTACCCAAGTTTTTGGTGCCAAATGCCTGATGAGCAAAGCGCTGAATAAAAGCATCTCGCCCATCATCACCGGCATTGGTTACCAGCAATTGGTTAGCTTTCGGGCCTAAAGAGGGCTGTTTAGCATCAATGGGTGTATCCAAATCACGGATAGCGCGCAGCCCCTCAACCGGCCCCTCGCCAAATAAATCGCCGCCTTCGGTCACCTCAGCGACTAATTGTTCAAAACTGATACGCTGCCATTTACCACTACCGCGCGGCCCCACTCGCTTCATCGGTTCCGTGATGCGGTAAGGGCTATCGACGCCTTCCAACAGGGTTGCCCCGCGGGCACAAGCGGTCGAGCGCCCTGTCATGCCCTGCTCACCGCCAAGACGTTGCAGCGCTTCGCCTACCGGTAATTGATAAGGGAAGTGGTGGTCATGAGATAAGGGGTGGTAAGGGTTACCAGCGATGCGCAGGATCTTGTTCTGCTGGGTATCGACCCGCACCCGCAAGCCGCACAGAGTCCAACAGCCAAAGCATTGTGTCATGGAAACAGCCTGCTGAAGATTGGCCTGCCACTGTGGCCCAACTCGTCCTTCTGTTGGTAAAGCATTACCACTGATGGGATCAAGTGTCAGTTTGCCCGCACTGCCATCCACCAATCCAGCCAGTGTTTTGCGCGCGACCGCATGGTAGCTGGCACCAAACGCCACTACGCCACCCAAGGCTAAGCTGCCCTTTAACCATTGACGCCGTGTAGACTTAGCCATGATGTATTTCCCCTTTCACTCGGTTTGCACCTGTTACTTTTTGTTCAAGCCATTTGACACCTTCGCGGATAGCAATGATTGCTGCGACCCATAATCCAAAGGTACCAATAATTGCCAGCAATCCTTCGCTACCCAATGGCAAGGTGTAGGGGTTATCTAACACATTGTATTTAGGCAAGGTTTGCGTTTGCATCAGTAGCAACCAGCGCACTGACCAACACAGTGTCAGTGCGATCAATGCCTGAGTTACTATCACGGGAGTGGATAATGTTTTTCTGCCATTGAATAGAGCCAATCCGAATAACAGCAACCACAGCGCTACCGGAAATAACGCGATGAATGGCGACTGAACAGCCCAATGGCGCAGGGCTTGGGCGGAAAGGTTATCGCCGCTTGCCCATAGCAGCGTAACTAATGCCAGCGCCCCTAAACTGATCAGTTGCCAGCGCGCCAGCGGGCGTTGATATTGCGGTTCACGCCATAGCCATAGCGCCAACAAAGAGGGAATGGCCTGACAGGCAGTCAGGAAAATAAACAGCGGTAACCACCCGCTAAACCACAGCGGCTGGGCGCGTAATATCGATACCTCTCGCCCGGTGTAAAGCAAAATGCTGATAGCGGAAAGCCCACAAAGTAGTGCCAACCCGGCCAGCAGCCGTGGTAAGGGTTTGGCCTTTAACCGGCTATAAATCAGCGCCAGAAAATAGCCCATCACCAACAGGCTAAACAGCGGCAAGAAGATGGAGCCCCATGACATCCACGACCACGGGGTGAAATACGCATAAAAATGCCAAACGCGGGCCGGTTGATGAAGATCCGCATTTAGCGCCAGAGGGGCAACCACGACGGCGGTCACCGCCAGCATCAGTGCCGCGAACTCCCATTGACTTTGCTGCGCAGACAACTTCCCTTGACGGGCGCAGATGCGCTGCCCGCCCGCAAACAGCACCGCGCCGCACGCCAGTCCGATAAAGAAGAAATATTGCACGGCCCAGGGTAGCCAGGCGATATCCTGTGGGCGAGCCAGAATTTCACGAATCATCGTTTCATGGATCATGCATGAACCTCCTGCCAGAGCGCTGGTTGGCCTGGTAATGGCTGGGTAAACACCTCGTTTAATCCGAGGTAAAACACCTGTGGATGGGTACCTTGCTCCGGCTTCAATACTTTGATGTCAGCGGCATGCTCCAATAGCATTTTGCGCAATGTGCTGTTGCCATCACGCAAGTCACCAATAATCCGCGCGCCACCGACACAGGACTCCACGCAGGCTGGCAATAACCCGGCATCAAGGCGGTGAACACAGAAAGTACATTTATCTGCCGTTTGAGTGCTGTGATTGATAAACCGCGCTTCATAAGGGCAAGCCTGCACACAATAGGCGCAACCTACGCAGCGGGTATTATCAATCACCACAATGCCGTCTTGCCGCTGATAAGTGGCTTGTACCGGGCAGACCGGCACACAAGGCGGGTTATCACAGTGATTACACAAGCGAGGCAGTAATACGTTAGTGACACTTTCTGCCCCCGATAGCGCAATCTGATACTGATTAACGGTGGTGCGGAACTGGCCTTGCGGCAGTTGGTTTTCAATGGCGCAACTGACGGTGCATGCCTGGCAACCAATGCAGCGGCGTAAATCAATCAACATGGCATAGCGCCGTTTGATATCACCTTGTTTACGTACTGGCTCCATCTGCCAGCCCGCATCAGCTAATGGCACCAGTGCGGCTCCGGCGGTTAACACCCCCAGACGCTGTAGAAATGCTCTCTTCCCTTGATCCATTTTTTCTCACCCTCTTCTTGATACAGGGATTGTAGAAATCGACGAACAGAAGCCCTATTGTGGTTTTCCACATTCCCTTTAGGGACTTGATCCAGGACAATTGCACCCTGCGACGGGGATCATAAAAAAGGAACATGCATGTATTTCAGAGTGCTGGCGGTAATGCTGTTTGGCTGTATTTCTGCCGCCCACGCCCATGATTGGACGATTGGCGTGCTGGCATTACGCGGCGATGCTCAGGCACAAGCACATTGGCAACCGCTGGTCGATAATTTGAATCAGCAACTGCCGGAGCAGCATTTTCAGTTATTACCGCTGGACTTACATGCGATGAAAAACGCCGTGGCGCAGAATCGAATTGATTTTCTGCTCACTAATCCGGCGCAATATGTGCAGATTGATAGCCACTTTCCGCTGCGCTGGTTAGTGTCTTTGCGCTCAAGTCATGAGCCAGATGGCACCAGTCGCAATGTGATTGGCAGTGTCATTTTGGTGCGGGCTGACAGTGATATCCACTCACCACTGGGGCTGACAGGCAAACGTGTCGGCGCGGTGTCACCTGAGGCTTTTGGCGGTTACTTATTGGGATACAAAGCATTACGCGATGCAGGGTTACAACCTGAACAGGATTTCAAGCTGAATTTTTCTGGCTTTCCGGTAGATGCGCTAATTTATCTACTGCGTGATCGCGCCATTTCTGCGGCTATTGTCCCCACTTGTTTGCTGGAAGATATGCAAGCTGAAGGGTTGGTGCATGCCCGCGATTTTCGGCCATTACTGGCAAAACAAGCCTCTATCCCCTGCCTAACCAGTACCGAGTTGTACCCAAACTGGTCATTTGCCGCGCTATCACATGTGCCAGATCAGTTAGCCGATAATGTAACGCGAATTTTGCTCAACCCCGCTGACAGCAAGGCGCCGCAGTGGGGTGCCCCCTCCTCGACCAGTCAGGTTGAAACCCTGTTGCGCTCGGTCAATCAGCACCCGCAACAGCCCTATTTTTGGCAACAAATTCTCGATTGGGCACAGCAGCACCGGCTGTTGATTGCTGCCATTGCGCTGATTCTGCTGCTGCTCGGCGCTAATCATATTTGGGTCGCTTTTCTGGTGCGCCGCCGCAGTCGCCAGCTTGAACAACTACACCAGCAACTCAGAATCAAGGAAGGCGCATTAGAACAGGCCCAACGGCTGAGTATTCTGGGCGAAATGGCATCAGGCTTTGCTCACGAACTGAACCAACCGCTGTCTGCTATCCAACATTATGCCGACGGCTGCGCTATTCGCCTGCAACGAGAGCAAGCGGATCATCCGTTATTACCCATTCTCGGGCAGATCAGTCAGCAGGCTCAACGCGGGGCCGATACCATTGCTAACTTGCGCTTGTGGGCAGGGAAATCCCCCACATCTGACAGGGCGACCATCAGCCAGCCGCTGCCAGAACTGCTGTTGCATCTGTGGCAATTATTGGGGGCGGAGCAACATCAACCGCCTTGCCAGCTACATACCGATATTGACCCACAGATTGCGCTACATTTACCGCCGACGTTACTGGATCAGGTGTTATGCAACCTGATAACCAATAGTTTGCAAGCGGGTGCGTGTCAGTTATGGTTTAGTGCTCATCAGCAAGCCAACGCGGTGACACTGACATTGCAAGATGACGCCGGAGGATTGACCTCAGAGCAACTCAGCCAGCCTTTTGCCCCTTTCCGATCCAGCAAAAGTGAAGGCCTCGGCCTGGGTCTGGTGATTTGCCAGCGGCTAATAAACAGCCAGGGCGGAACTCTGACATTACACAATCAGGTTGCCGCCAATGGACATATGGGGCTGCATGTCATCGTGACGTTGCCACTTAACCCAAGCAAGGAGCTTAGTTTTGTCACTGATTCACTTGGTTGATGACGATATTGCCGTCACTGATGCCTGCCGTTTTTTACTGGAAAGCCTCGGCTATAAAGTGAAAGTGTGGCATGAGGGCGACCGTTTTCTGGCACAAGCTGATTTATATCAGCCCGGCGTAGTATTGCTCGATATTCGCATGCCATTGCTTGATGGCACTGAGGTTTATGCCCGGATGCGCCAGTTAAACAGTACGCTGGCGGTGATATTTCTCACCGCGCACGGCGAAGTGCCACAAGCGGTTGAACAAATGAAATTAGGAGCCATCGATTTCCTGCAAAAACCGGTCGCAACGGCACCGTTAATCGCGGCATTACAACAAGGTTTTGTACAATCAGAACAGCTTGTCACCCGCCGACAGGTACAACTGCGTTATGCCTCACTGACCCCACGGGAGCAGATGATCGCCCAATGGGTAATGCAAGGTTTGATTAATCGTGATATCGCGGATAGAGCCTGTGTCTCCGTTCGCACTGTCGAAGTCCATCGCGCCAAAGTGATGGAAAAAATGGCCGTCAATAGCCTGGCCGAATTAGTCTGCTTATTAAATCCGATAAAATAGCCGAATCGACCTTGGTCACATAATAATCAAACAGATATTTTTTATGCTGAAAACTTCAACAAAAAGGCATAAAAATGGTTTTTTGGTGCGGTCTTTTTTCCTGTAAGCCCCTAAAAATGCCACAATAGTCTACCTTAAAACGACAGATAAGCAGGTTGGTACAGGGCCTATTGAGGTTCTTTTATGAACTCTAGTGCACCATCAATAGCAAATAGTTAACTGTCCGAACGAATGACAAGGACGATGAAAACAGATATGCAAGCTCCTTCTTTTAATCGCTCACTATTGCACCCTCGTTATTGGCTGACCTGGCTCGGTCTCGGTATTCTCTACCTGCTGGTGCTACTCCCTTACCCGGTGATTTATACTATGGGCACCTCCCTTGGCCGCTTTTCCATGCGATTTCTTAAACGACGCAAGCGCATTACGCAGCGCAATCTGGAACTGTGTTTCCCGGATATGCCCAAAAGTGAACGAGACGAACTGCTGCTAAAGAATTTTGAATCCGTCGGTATGGGGTTATTTGAAACCGGGATGGCGTGGTTTTGGCCTAATTGGCGCATTGAACGTTGGTGCAGTGTTAGCGGGCTGGAACATATCCAAAAAGCGCGCGATGAAGGTAAAGGGGTGTTGTTAATAGGTTTGCATTTCCTGACACTGGAACTGGGTGCGCGTATTTTTGGTATTTACAATCCAGGGATTGGTGTCTATCGGCCACATGATAATAAAGCGATGGATTGGATGCAGACTTGGGGCCGGATGCGCTCCAACAAAGCCATGCTGGATCGCAAAGATCTCAAAGGGATGATCCGCAGCCTTAAACAGGGTGAGATTATCTGGTATGCACCAGACCATGATTACGGCCCACGCAGCAGTGTGTTTGTGCCGCTGTTTGCCGTTGATCAAGCCGCCACCACCACCGGGACTTATCTGCTGGTGCGCATGGGTAAACCGGCCATTATTCCTTTCACCCCGCGCCGACTACCGGATGGGAAAGGCTATCAGCTGCTTTTACAGCCAGCGGTGGATAACTTCCCACTGGATAATGAAGTCGAAGCTGCGGCATTTATGAATAAAGTGGTCGAGAAAGAGATTGAGCGCGCGACGGATCAATACATGTGGCTCCACCGGCGTTTTAAAACCCGGCCAGAGGGCGCACCTTCGCTATATGAGTAACTAGCTTAGATCAAAATAATATAACCAATGATAATGAGAATTAGTTTACATCAGTTTTTTTGATACAATCTGTCAGTATTATCCAATAGAAATATAGTACTAGTCTGACGATACTGAATTAATTTCTCTGAGTTATTTTCTGGTTATCTCTTTTCTTGATAAGGATATATATGCTGGCAACTCTCAATCTCTGGTTCACACGGCTTACGGATCACCCGAACGGCGGCAAACTGTTATTGCGCCTAACGTTCGGTGTTTTAATGTTATTTCATGGTGTGGCAAAAATTCAGCACGGCACCAGTTGGATAGCTGCGTCTTTACAGGAACAGGGCATTCCCGGTTTTGTCGCTTATGGTGTTTACATTGGCGAGATTGTGACCCCTATTCTGATTATTCTTGGCCTGTTTACCCGCCCTGCCGCATTTGTTTATGCGGTTAACCTGCTGGTTGCAGTATTGATGGTGGGTACCGGTAAGTTTTTCACCCTGACCCAAGTGGGTGCATGGGGTTTGGAAAACGAAGCGATGTATTTCCTCGGCGGCGTTGCTATCATGTTGCTGGGTAGCGGTCGTTATTCCGTCACCAAAAATGAAGCTTATCGCTGATAACCAACATCACTCTGCTGATGTGATAAAAAAGCCGCTGCGCCGCTGGTGCAGTAGCTTTTTATTCCATTATTACCAAATAGAATAAGCATATCCCCGCATTTCAAACCCGCTTTCCATTTTAATAAAAACTAACATTCATCTCATTGATGTGAATGCTCTATAAGCGCATACTTATCAAGCTAACTGTTTTATTCTTGTGCTTTGTTGCCCCTTTCAAACGCCCCTATCGACGAATAAAGAGACGCAAAGCGATCAGCTTGTTGAGAAGCAATCCCTTGCTTAATCGGTAATTTATGACTTCGGCACCACAATCTGTTAACTGGAAAAGAAACCTGTTTGTCACCTGGTTAGGTTGTTTTTTAACCGGCTCGGCATTTAGTTTGATCATGCCATTCTTGCCACTGTATGTGGAGGAATTAGGGGTGAGCGGCCACCAGTCATTAAACATGTGGTCGGGTCTGGTGTTCAGTATTACATTCCTGTTTTCAGCCATTGCCGCCCCTTTCTGGGGTAGCCTTGCCGACCGTAAAGGCCGGAAGATTATGCTACTGCGATCAGCGCTCGGCATGGGGATTGTGATGGTGCTGATGGGGATGGCGCAAAATATTTGGCAGTTTTTGGCTCTACGCGCCCTGCTGGGGTTGTTGGGCGGATTTATTCCTAATGCCAATGCGCTGATTGCCACCCAAGTACCGCGCAATAAAAGTGGCTGGGCACTGGGTACACTCTCGACAGGCGGAGTCAGCGGCGCATTAATCGGGCCACTGATTGGTGGGTTGCTGGCAGATAATTATGGATTACGGCCGGTGTTCTTTATTACCGCTGGGGTGTTATTCGCCTGCTTTGTCATGACCTGGTTTTATGTCAGGGAGCAGTTTGCTCCGGTGTTGAAAAAAGACATGCTCAATGGACGACAGGTATTTAACTCACTGAAAAACCCTAAGTTAATCCTTAGTCTGTTTGTCACCACCATGATCATTCAGATTGCGACCGGTTCGATTGCGCCCATCTTGACACTGTATGTGCGTGAACTGGCCGGTGACATTCATAATCTGGCCTTTGTCAGTGGCATGATTGCCTCAGTACCCGGTGTAGCTGCATTGATAAGTGCACCTCGATTAGGCAAGCTGGGGGATAGAATCGGGCCAGAGCGCATTTTGATCGCCATGCTGGCATTATCTGTGCTGATTCTTATCCCGATGGCCTTTGTTCAAACCCCGCTACAACTGGGTATTTTGCGCTTTTTATTAGGTGCAACAGATGGTGCATTGTTGCCTGCAGTGCAAACTTTGCTGATTTATAACTGTACCAATCAGGTCGCGGGCCGAATTTTCAGTTATAACCAATCATTCCGTGATGTGGGTAATGTCAGTGGCCCATTACTCGGTGCGGCGGTATCTGCCAGCTACGGTTTCCGGGCGGTATTCTGTGTCACAGCGGTAGTCGTGCTATTTAATGCCCTTTACTCTTACTGGTGTTTGCAACGCCAACCTTTAAAGGCACAGCAACGCGCCCCCCAACAGCGACATGATAGTTAATACACCCTCCCCTTTTTTTCTTGATAAAAGCGCCCATTGCTGAGCGATTTTTCAGCATGAACGTCCGAACTACACACATAATAACAGCGGAAACAACCATCAAATTCGGTTTAAACTGATTGATAATTGTAATGCATGTCGACTTTTCATCTAAAAATACGATATAACCCCCGGTGGAAATTAAAAAATGACGTTATTATTGCGTTAAATTCTACTGTAACGCGTGTTAACTCAAACCACTGACTACAGTGCAAAGAGATGACACTCGATGACGGGTTTATTCGCTCATTTTAAGGCGATTCTATGGGAAGACTTTATGCAAACCTCTACTAACACCCCTGGCGGTCGTACGTTCTTTGGGCATCCTTATCCGCTCAGTGGACTATTTCTTTCCGAGATGTGGGAGCGTTTCTCGTTCTACGGCATCCGTCCTCTCTTAATTCTTTTTATGGCTGCCACCGTTTTTGATGGTGGTATGGGCCTGCCGCGCGAACAAGCTTCAGCTATCGTCGGGATTTTTGCCGGGAGTATGTATCTGGCAGCGTTACCCGGCGGCTGGTTAGCGGATAACTGGCTGGGCCAACAGCGCGCAGTTTGGTACGGTTCGATTCTGATTGCATTGGGACATCTGTCCATTGCCCTCTCAGCCTTCTTCGGCAATGACCTGTTCTTTATCGGTTTGGTGTTTATTGTTCTGGGTACCGGTCTATTCAAAACCTGTATCTCGGTTATGGTCGGCACCCTCTATAAACCGGGTGATGCCCGTCGCGACGGTGGTTTTTCACTGTTCTATATGGGTATCAATATGGGGTCGTTTATCGCACCGCTGCTCTCTGGCTGGTTGCTGCGTACCCACGGCTGGCATTGGGGCTTTGGTATTGGCGGGATTGGGATGCTGGTGGCATTACTTATCTTCCGTGGTTTTGCCATACCGGCCATGAAGCGCTATGACGCAGAAGTGGGTCTGGATTCAAGCTGGAATAAACCGACCAACCAGCGTCAGGGGGTGGGCAAATGGGTTACCGCCATTATGGCTGTGGTGGTAGTGATTATTGCGCTTATTTCACAGGGCGTTATCCCCATTAATCCGGTGATGATTGCCAGCTTGCTGGTGTATGTTATTGCCGCCTCCGTAACACTCTATTTTGTCTATCTGTTCGCTTTTGCCAAAATGAGCCGTAAAGATCGCGCCCGTTTATTGGTGTGTTTCATCCTGTTAGTCTCTGCGGCCTTCTTCTGGTCTGCCTTTGAACAGAAACCAACCTCATTTAACCTGTTTGCCAACGACTATACCGACCGTATGGTGATGGGTTTTGAAATCCCGACAGTCTGGTTCCAGTCAATTAATGCGCTGTTTATCATTCTATTAGCACCGGTATTCAGTTGGGCGTGGCCAGCACTGGCGAAGAAAAAGATTCAACCCAGCAGTATCACTAAATTCGTGATTGGTATTTTATGTGCTGCGGCAGGTTTTGCCGTGATGATGTACGCCGCACAACATGTTCTCAGCAGCGGTGGCGCGGGTGTTTCACCATTGTGGTTGGTGATGAGTATTCTGCTGCTGACATTAGGCGAATTGTGCCTTAGCCCTATCGGGCTGGCGACGATGACCTTACTGGCACCCGACAGAATGCGCGGTCAAGTGATGGGGCTGTGGTTCTGCGCCAGTTCACTGGGCAATCTGGCTGCGGGCTTGATTGGGGGTCATGTTAAAGCGGATCAACTTGATATGCTGCCAACCCTGTTTGCTCGTTGCTCCATTGCTTTGGTTATCTGTGCAGCGGTATTGATATTGCTTATCGTGCCTATTCGCCGGTTGATGAACAACACTCAGGGCCAGCAAACCGCCTGATAACCAGACTTAATCTGTCGCATTTCTCAACCCGCCCCAATGGCGGGTTGAGATTAATGACAAAGTGCCCGTATCGGTGAAAACAGGCAGATCGTAAAGACGCCGTAAATACCTCCCTGTAGGCTCGAGCCGCGCCATCCCTGGCGCGGACGCTTTACTCTTCTGCCTGTTCTCCCCTTGCAAGATCGAGTCGTTGGGTTTTGTCTGCAATCAACCCGCCCCAGTGGCAGGTTTTTTCATTAACGATACAATCTGAACTTACACAACCCACTCACGTTGCTGTAGCACCACTCGATAACCATCGATATCTTCAAAGGTTTTGCCGCTCACATCCCAATACGGGTTATAAGACGCCACCTGACAAAAACCCGCAGCACACATTTGCTGACACTGACTGTGCCATTGCTTCTCGTCTGGCAGATAAAATACTAATAGGTTATCCGACGTCGGCGCCCGCCCTACCTGAACACCACGATGATGAGTGAACTCCAGATGGTACGCGTGATGTGGGTGTCCCAAAATGACACCGTCAAATCCCTGATGATCGGCAAAACTGCCTAGTTCAGAAAAACCCAAACCTCGGCAATACATCTCACTGATTAATTTAATGTTATCAGTAGGCCTGGCAACACGCATCACTGAGGTTGATGGCAAAACGGATGAGTCAAACGATTTGGCGGGTTGAGATGGCATACAGAAGTCACCTATTGTTATTCATAGGGGCCGTGATGAGCGTCAATCGGCAGCATAAAGGTATCAACAATCATTGATAATGGGACATCGATAACCGTGACATATTTCCATGGCCCTGCGCGCATATCCCATTGCACACCGGGGTAATATTGGTGTCCATGCCCCTGCCCCGGCACGATGCGGCTGATAATACTGCCGCAGCCGGATAACAACATAATCCCGGCCCCGAGGATGATAATGCGCATCAAGGAATGCCAGCGGTGGATCAAGGTAGACATGGATTCAATCGGCTCTTCATATTCACAGAAAATTTCATATTCACAGAAAAAATGGGCCATCACTGAGCCCATTTTTCTATTTTGACCTACCCGCTATTTCGCGGCGGGGAGAGCCTTCAGATTATGCGCCAGTTGGCGATAATGGCCGTTCCAAATTGGGTACTGTTCCGGCTGCTGCCAAACTTGCTGGTGCAAACGTGAAATCATGACCGGGTCGCTCAGCAATTCTAAGCGCTGCAATTTGGCCAATTTCTCCGGCCCTACCTCAAGCGCTTCTGCCACCCGCTCGGTACGATATTGTTCGATAATCGCACGAGTGTGATGACGAGCCGTTGCCATCGCGCTGACTAACGCGTTATAGGATGGGTTCATCACCGCATGGAAGAAACCGTCGCTGAGCGCTCGCTGATGGTTAAGTTTCAGATACTCTTCCGTCGCGACCAATTCCCGTGGCGGATTATACTCCTCAGGGATCAGGAATAATTTCGCCCGTTTGCTAGCCAATCCCAAGGTACGGCGGCTGGACAGAACCGAGACCACCGGAGACAAGATCAGCGAGAAAACGATCGGCGATAACCACCACAAGAAACGCAGATCCAACCAGGCCACACCACTGGCCCAAACCACACCTAGCATCAACTGTGGCCCGTGGCGCACCATAGCTTCACTCCACGGCGTAGCATCATCATCGCGTTGTGGTGAATTCCACTGCACTGACCAGCCGAGGAAGGCACTCACTACAAACACCGTGTGGAAAAGCATTCGAACCGGTGCCAGTAATACGGAGAACAGCATTTCCGCCAGCATTGACAGCAACAGACGAATCGGCCCACCGTACTCTTTCGACCCTTTGGCCCAGATAAGAATGATACTGAGTAACTTAGGCAAAAACAGTAATACCAACGTGGTGGAGAACAGACCAATCGCCAATTCCGGTCGCCACTGAGGCCATACCGGGAACAGCTGACGCGGTTGCAGGAAATACTGCGGCTCCATCAGGGTATGCACTGCTTGCAGCGCAGTACATAACACCAGGAACATAAACCACAACGGCGCTGATAAGTAGGACATAACGCCGGTAAGGAACACCGCCCGATGCACCGGATGCATACCCTTAACCAGGAACAACCTAAAGTTCATCAGGTTGCCGTGACACCAGCGGCGATCGCGTTTTAACTCATCAAGCAGGTTAGGTGGCAATTCTTCATAACTGCCCGGCAGATCATAGGCAATCCACACCCCCCATCCGGCACGGCGCATTAATGCCGCTTCGACAAAGTCATGAGAGAGTATAGCACCAGCGAATGAGCCTTCACCTGGCAACGGTGCCAGTGCACAGTGCTCAATAAATGGTTTCACCCTGATAATGGCGTTATGGCCCCAATAATGGGACTCGCCCAGCTGCCAATAATGCAAACCGGCAGTGAACAGTGGGCCATAAACACGGGTAGCAAATTGCTGGATTCGGGCATACAGCGTATCCATGCCTGATGCTTTCGGTGCAGACTGAATGATCCCGGCATTCGGATTGGCTTCCATCAGCCGCACCAGCCCGGTCAAACACCCACCACTCATCACGCTGTCAGCATCCAGAATCACCATATAGCTATACTGGCTGCCCCAACGGCGGCAAAAGTCATCAATATTACCACTTTTGCGTTTTACCCGACGGCGACGGCGGCGATAGAAAATACGGCCATGCCCATCAACATCACGACACAATTCCAGCCAGGCTTTTTGCTCCGCCACACAGATATCAGGGTCATAACTGTCGCTCAGCACATAAATATCAAAGTGCTCAAGCTGCCCAGTGGCCGCCACCGACTCATAAGTCGCGCGCAAACCAGCAAACACCCGCTCCACGTCCTCATTACAAATAGGCATAATCAGCGCCGTCCGATGTGCCGGATTTAACGCTTCATCCCCTTTGATAGTGGAAGAAATGCTGTATTTATCTTTACCAATCAGTAATTGCAGGAACCCCATCAGCGCGGTCCAGAAGCCAGCGGAGACCCAACAAAACAGCACAGCGAACAAAATGAGAATACCGGTTTGCAGTAAGTAAGGCAGCAACTGCATGACCGAAACCTGCCAGTTTTGCTGCCAGATGGCGAAAGGATCGATCAATGCCCAGCCCTGATAAGGCAGAATAGTCTTCATATAGCTGGTCGCAATGGCGGTTTGCAACACAATCAGTATCAGCAAGATATAGCGGCGCAGAGAACCGACGCTACGCCATTTTTTCTCGGCAAGAGCCTGTTCATGTGTTTGTGCACGTGAAACAGGGCTACGGCCCAGTAATGAATCCCAAAAACGCCCAACTGGATTGGTACGCCAAGCCTGCGGAGCCATGCTGGTGCGCTTGATCGGTGGCGTGGCATGAATAACCGTGCGCCCTTCGTCGTCTTGCGCCAATAGCTTGCCATCATCCAACGCATCAGGCCATGCCGCTTGCAAACGTGCATTGACCGAAGCCAATGCACTGTCTTGCTCACTGAATTTCACACTGTCAGCAGTGCCAGCAGCTAATTGTTGATGAACCCGAGGTATCGCATCAGGTGTGCTGGTCAACAGCACATCCTCGGGTAAAGCATCGCGCAACGCCCCCTGCTGCTGCGCAGTCAGGGGCAAGTTGGCAATATAATCCTGTACAGGAGATTGATTTGACTTATTCATTGGCAGGTAGCTGATAGCTCCAGGTTTCAGTCAGGGTTTTATCGCCGTTAACCAGCGCAGCGCGCATTTCTATTGGTTTCTTGGCATCCTTAACTTTTAGCCGCAGTGTCAAACGCCAGCCTTTGGTCACTGGATTGTAACGAACACTGTTTTCAATCAACTCACCGTTGTCATCGATACTGACCTGTGAAGCCAGTGGCGCATTTTCATCGAGTGATTTCAGCACTGGACCAACAAAATCAACCAGGAAAGCGACACTACCGTCTGGCTCACGGATCAGATTCGACTGTTTCACATCACCGGTTGAACGCAGAGTTTGTTTTACATAAGCCACATCTGGTGAATGTAACTTCTCTTCATCACGGGTGAAATGCAGGCGGTAATTCAGATCAAGCGAAGTTTTGGCATCCGGCAGGACATCCGGAGTCCAGAAAGCCACGATATTATCGTTGGTTTCATCTGCCGTCGGAATTTCCACCAGCTCAACTTTACCTTTACCCCAATCGCCGCGTGGTTCAACCCAGGCACTTGGCCGTAAATCGTAACGGTCGTCTAAATCCTCATATTGAGAGAATTCACGGCCACGTTGCAGCAAACCAAACCCTTTCGGATTTTCAATAGTATAAGTGCTGACTGACAAGTGTTTAGGATTGTTCAGTGGTCGCCAAATCCATTCACCATTACCAGCATGAATAGAAAGGCCGTTGGAATCATGCAACGCTGGGCGATAGTTCAGCACCGCAGATGGCTGGCTTGGGCCAAACAGGAACATACTGGTTAATGGTGCAATCCCCAGTTTCTCGACTTTGTCGCGCAGGAAAACTTTCGCCTGCACATCAATAGTAGTGTCACGCCCCGGATAGATAATGAATTTATAAGCGCCAGTTGCACGCGGGGAATCCAGCAATGCATAGATAACTAAATGTTTATCATTAGGCTTTGGTCGCTCAATCCAGAACTCGCGAAAACGTGGGAACTCCTCACCGGAGGCCAATGCTGTATCAATTGCCAGCCCGCGCGCAGAAAGACCATAAACCTGGCCCTTACCAATCACACGAAAATAACTGGCCCCCAACATGCTGACGATTTCGTCTTTTTTATCCGCTTTGTTAATGGGATATAGCACTTTGAAACCAGCAAAACCCAAATTCTTCACTGACTCAGGATCATGCTTGACCGAGCCAAAGTTGAAATAGTCTGGGCTATAATTGATAGGCTTCACACTGGTGGCGGTGACTTCATTGATTTGCACCGGTGTGTCGAAATACATGCCTTGGTGATAAAATTCTAATTTAAATGGCGTGTCCAGTTTGTTCCAATACGATTTATCATGGTTAAACTGAATCTGCTGATAGTCGGCAAACTTCATTTCACGAAATTGCGATGGAAGATTGCTTTTCGGCGCTTCGAAACTTTTACCCGCCAGGGCTTGTGCCTGCTTAGCCACATCATCTAACGAAAAAGCCATGGCCTGAGAAGTGAATAATGACAGCAAGAGAGTAACCCCCAGCCATCTAACGCTGATCGCGCGTGACCCTTTTGACATTCTATTGACGTTCGACAAAATATTAACTCCCACATCTCCCCCTAAATCACAACAGCCAAATTATTGACGGTTTATCCAGCAGGTCAAGCAGATAAATCCCGGTTATTGTTTAACCCGAAGTTACACTGCCAGCTCATTGTTTAAACCAGTGGCTAAGCCACAAGCCAGACTAAAATACGCTATGGAAAATCATTAACCCTTATAGTAGTGTTTCTCGTCACACTGATCCATTGATAACGTATATAGTTACCAATGAATAATTACGATAATAAAACATTCTGGGAAAAAATCGGATGCGTTATTCTAATTCCGATAACAACTAGCGAATATGTATGAAAAAAAACACTAACCAACGGGAGTACTTTTTAGACGCCATCCGCGCCTATTTGATGTTACTCGGCATTCCTTTTCATCTTTCTCTTATATACTCCAGCAATCATTGGGCGGTGAATAGCAGCCACTCTTCATTGGTATTTACCCTATTGAATGATTTCATCCATGCTTTTCGCATGCAGGTATTCTTTGTTATTTCCGGTTATTTTTCGTTCATGTTGTATCAGCGCTATGAGCGCCAGCGCTGGCTCCAGGTCCGCATGGAGCGTGTGGTTATTCCGCTCATTACCGCTATCCCCCTCATTACTTTGCCGCAGTTCTTCTTACTAAAGAATTACACCAATAAATTACAAGATTGGAATTCATTTACAATTTATCAAAAAATAAATATTGCTATTTGGGAAGTTGTTTCTCACTTATGGTTTTTGTTAACACTCGCATTACTAACAGGACTCTGTTTTTATCTGTTCCAGAAAATGAAGAATAAACAACACTCGGTTCCTGGTTTGATAAAAAGAATGAATAACATAGGAAAAATCTCACTATTATTGTTTGTATTCATATTCATCTATTCTGTAATACGCAGAATAATATTCCTTCTTAACCCTGAAATACTTTTTAATAGTGTTTTCAATTTCTTTGTTATGGAGACGGTTTTTTATCTGCCATTCTTTCTTCTGGGTGCTTATAGTTTTATCTATCCGCCACTCAAACAGGTTTTTCTCACATTCTCACCGGGAGCATTAATCGCCTCGATACTGCTGTTTGGCGCTTACTACTTAAACCAACATATTAATACTGCTGAATTTTTTTCCTTTGAATTGGATCTCATCATCAAAGCGTTAATCGGTGTGACCATGACTAACGTGGTCTATTCTCTTGGGCATCGCTTACTCAACTACCCTTCCGTGCGGGTGACTTACCTGGTCAACGCTTCTCTTTTCATCTATCTGGTGCATCATCCATTGACCTTAATTTATGGTGCCTTCGTGACACCGCAAATTGACAACAACGGGCTAGGTTTCATACTAGGAATGGCCTTTGTTTGCCTGATTTCGTTTATGTTGTATGAGGTACATCGCCGTATTCCTTTGCTGAAATTCTTGTTTTCTGGCAAGCCGCAGCAGCAAACGGCGTAATTAAAGTATTATGCAAAGGAATAATGTTATTGCTAATCGATTGATTCATCCGCATACCGTTTTGGTCATAAAACCGCTACACTGTCAGGCCATCATGTAGATGCGGGATGGCAAATGCTTCACTGTGCGCTCTGCTTTCAGAGCAACTATCCTGTTATACCCTAAGTAATTCGAGTTGCAGGAAGGCGGCAACTGAGTAAATCCCCAGGAGCTTACATAAGTAAGTGACTGGGGTGACCGAAGGCAGCCAACACACATGCAGCTTGAAGTATGACGGGTATATTCCTTATCAGGATTTGTTTCACTTGCAGTGACAACAAAAAGAGGAATTGTGATGAGTAAGCAAGAATCTATTGAGAATAATCCCCCATCTGAAACTACGCCAGTCACCGAGTTCAGCACTTTGTTGGCCTTGGTTAATCGCCTCAGCGGCGCACTGGATAGCGCGATCACCGGCAAAGATCGCAGTGTATTAGTCAATGAACTTTCACAACTTTCTGTCGATAATCTTCCTGAACAGGAAAAAGCAGTGACCTTTGAAGCCCTGAAAAGAGCTTTGGCTGCACTAAAACGCGACTAGTTTTTCATCCAACGCTCACCCTTGATTCCCCGCTGGGCAATGAAAGGTGAGCGATCTGGCTATACCTCTCTATCCTCTCCAATTTATACCCAAAATAATTCGAGTTGCATGAAGGCGGCAAGGGAGAGAATCCCGATGAGCTTACTGTAGTAAGTGATTCGGGTGACAAATCGGTCAGGAACCGATTTGAACGCTGCTTGCAGCGGCCTCGTAGAGGCGAGGCCCATGGACGGGTCGAGTAACGAACGTAGCCAACACACATGCGGCTTGAAGTATGACGGGTATACAGACCTATTTAACACATTGAATTAGGTCATATCTTCCCATTGCCCGCTCTAAATCTGTGTATAATATTTCGGCCTATCCGCTTTTTCACATCAGGAGATCTCCCACATTGGACGCCATCACTATTAACAGCCTTTTTTTGATTGGCGCAGTGCTGGTGGGAGCCAGTATTTTACTGAGCTCACTCTCTTCACGGTTGGGCATACCCATTTTGGTCATCTTTTTGGCCATTGGTATGTTGGCGGGCACCGACGGCATCGGTGGGATTGCCTTCGATAACTATCCTGTCGCGTATCTGGTCAGTAACCTGGCATTAGCCGTCATTCTGTTAGACGGCGGCATGCGTACCCGAGCATCTTCCTTTCGTGTCGCATTGTGGCCGGCCCTGTCGCTGGCAACCGTAGGTGTGTTGATTACTGCGGGCCTGACCGGTTTGGCCGCCGCCTGGCTATTTGATTTAGATATCATTCAAGGCTTATTGATTGGTGCGATTATAGGTTCAACCGATGCGGCAGCCGTTTTCTCACTGTTAGGTGGCAAAGGCCTCAACGAGCGAGTCAGTGCCACTCTGGAGATAGAATCAGGCAGTAACGACCCAATGGCCGTATTCTTGACCATTACCCTGATTTCTATGATTTCCGCCGGTGAATCCAGCCTGAGCTGGATGTTTTTGGTGCATCTGATTCAGCAATTTGGCTTGGGCATTATCATCGGATTGGGTGGCGGCGGCTTGCTGTTGTCACTTATCAACCGGATAGAATTACCCAGCGGTTTATATCCATTACTGGCAGTCAGTGGCGGGATTCTGGTGTTTTCACTCACCACCGCGATGAATGGCAGCGGGATTTTGGCGGTCTATCTCTGTGGCCTGATGCTCGGCAACCGCCCCATCCGCAACCGCGCGGGTATTTTACAGACCTTCGATGGGTTGGCGTGGCTCAGTCAAATTGGCATGTTCCTGGTATTGGGGTTATTGCTTAACCCAAGTGAGTTGTTGCCGATTGCCATTCCAGCATTAATTCTCTCATTGTGGATGATTCTATTCGCCCGACCACTGTCAGTATTTATCGGCTTACTGCCCTTCCCCAGTTTTAATCTGCGTGAGCGCATCTTTATTTCATGGGTCGGTTTACGCGGTGCCGTTCCGGTTATTCTGGCGGTATTCCCGATGATGGCCGGTATTCCCCATGCGAATTTATTCTTCAATGTCGCCTTTTTTGTCGTGCTGGTTTCGCTGCTATTACAAGGCACCAGTTTGTCATTTGCTGCGCGCAAAACAAAATTGGTGGTGCCGCCCGCGCTCGCTCCGGTGGCACGGATTGGTTTAGATATTGATAAAAATAACCAGTGGGAGCAGTTTATTTACCAGCTCAGCTCCGATAAGTGGTGTATCGGCGCAGCGTTGCGTGATTTAAAAATGCCGCAGGAAACGCGTATTGCGGCACTGTTTCGTGGCAAAGACTTATTACATCCCAACGGCAATACCCGCTTGAAAGAAGGCGATATTTTGTGCGTTATTGGTCAGGAGCATCACTTGCCCGCACTAGGAAAATTGTTTAGCCAGTCACCCAGCATCCAGTTGGATGAGCGCTTCTTTGGCGACTTTATTCTCGATGCAGATGCAAAGCTTGATGATATATCTCAGATTTATGGTCTTAATCTGGAACAGGGCGTCGATAAACAACAAACACTCGGCCAGTTCGTGCTCTATCTCTTTGGTGGTGAACCGGTTATTGGTGACCAGATTGAGTGGGATGGCCTGACGTGGACCATTGCCGAAATGGAATCTGACCGCGTGAGCCGGGTCGGAGTTAAAATAGTGACCGATAAAGCCTGATAATGGCAGTATTCATTATTACCCTATGGGTGTGCTAACCAACATTTATTAGCCCGGTTAGCACACCACTATTATTGCCGCGACACTATCTCATGCAGTCACAACAGCTAACTTCTGCCCTGCTTAATTCGGTTAACTAACACAATACCCACACATACCAACACCAGTGCAATAGCATATTTCCATTCCAAAATACTTTCATTCAGGAAAATAGCCGACAGCACCGCGCCAGAAACTGGGATAAGGAAATTGAATGGGGCCACCATGCCGACCCGGTTATATTTAAGCAATAAACTCCAAAGCGCAAACGCTGCGGACGATAACAGCACCAGATAGGCCAGTAGTAATAAAGCCTGCCAGCCAAAATCACTCAAATATCCACCAAACAGATAACCACCCAGAGTTAAAACTAACCCACCAATGGCTAACTGATAGCCTGTCATTACTGTGGTATCCATAGTTTGTGAAATACGTTTACCATAAATACTGGCGGCAGAAAGGATGAATGCAGCCAACACAACACACCCCTCGCCCATCAGGGAAAAATTAAAGTCCATCAAGCCCGAGCCAAAATTTACCACCATGACCCCGGCAAACCCCAAGGCACATCCAATGATTTTATTGAAGGTCAGCCGGTCATTTTTATAAATATAATGCGCCAACAGGACACTAAAAAATGTGCCCGTCGCATTCATAATAGAACCTTTAACCCCAGTGGTGTATGCCAGGCCAATATAGAAAAAAACGTACTGCAAGGTTGTCTGTGTAAGCCCTAAAATAGCAATCTGCTTATATTGGCTCTTCTTAAGGCGACCAATAGCCTTACCGCTAGCGACAGCAAAAAGCAGTAATACCAAACCTGCCAATAAAAAACGATACCCGGCAAACACCATCTTGCTCGGAATATCATCAGCTGCAATATGGAACAGCGCATAGCCATTTTTTATGGCCGGATAGGCGCTGCCCCACAACAAACAACAAAATGTTGCGACGAGAAAAACAAATTTTTTATTAGTAAAAAGTGGAGGACTGCGGTCCACATCAGCATCCTTTTCAGACAAAAAATGAAACATTGTTTCGTTATAACCATTTATTGTATAAAAATCTTGTCTAATGTCACTTTTCTCCTAAAAAGATCCCGACAATCCTGTTACCCCGCATCTATAGCTCATCATGAGCCAAAAATATTTAAATACGACACTCTGTTTGTAGAATAAACGTACTATAGCGAGAAAGTGAGTGCGCTATTACTACACTAGCTAAGTCTCGTTCAATGTTTGCACTCATAGATAGAGATCGTGTACGATGTTGTTTTAATTAAATAACTTTGGTTTTTATTATGTTAAAACTCTTTAACGTAAATTTTAATAATATGCCTGAAAGGAAGTTAGACGAGATCTTCTCACTTAGAAAAATAACATTTAAAGATCGACTGGACTGGAAAGTAACCTGTATTGATGGCAAAGAAAGCGACCAATATGATGATGAGAACACTAATTATATATTAGGAACAATAGACGATACTATTGTTTGCAGTGTTCGCTTTATTGACATGAAATATCCAACCATGATTACAGGGCCATTTGCTCCTTATTTTTCTGATGTGAGCTTACCTATTGATGGCTTTATTGAATCCAGCCGATTTTTTGTTGAAAAAGCATTAGCAAGAGATATGGTGGGTAATAACAGTTCCCTTAGTACTATACTGTTTCTTGCTATGGTGAATTACGCCAGGGATCGTGGGCATAAAGGGATACTCACAGTAGTCAGCCGAGGAATGTTTATACTACTGAAACGCTCGGGTTGGAATATTACGGTATTGAACCAAGGTGAATCAGAGAAAAATGAAGTTATTTATCTTTTACACCTGGGTATTGATAATGATAGCCAACAACAACTGATAAATAAAGTATTGAGAATACATCAAGTTGAACCAACCACTCTTGGAACCTGGCCAATGGTCGTGCCTGGTATTGTTAAATAGGTTTAATTAGCTTCAACTCAATGCCAAGCCTTATTGCGTGCTTGGCATTTAAAACACCCAGCTTTCTAACAACATTGCCAATATGGAATTTAACTGTGCTTCTTTTTATTCCCAATATAATTGAGATCTCGGCATAAGTTTTACCAACACTGGCCCAGTATAGAATTTCATTTTCCCTCGGCGAGAATATGTCTCGCTCTATTTTTGGGTTTCGATTTTCATTCTTATCGCTATTGCTCTGGTAAAGACCTAACATCTTTTCATGTGTGAGAATGAGTAGCATTTGAATTTTTTCTTTGTTTATTTCAATGCTTTCATCAAAAGAGATACTATCGTCGCTTCCATTGGAGATATTTAACGTTGCCATATTATTACTATTATCATGGAGTACGAAAGTATAACCATTAACAATATTGTATTCTCGGGCCAACTTAAACACGGCGGAATCCGTCGATTTTTTATTGATAACGGAATTATCGTCCCAGGCAAAAGGGGCAACTTTATCTTTCGCCGTCAAAATAACCGGATCAATAAGATGATAACTGTTCTTTTTATATTTCCTTACCCAATCTAATGGATAATTAGAGATAATAGTGGGATGCAGAGGGGTTTTCTTATTCATGACTAAATAAGAATAACGAAGATCACCATAGGCCTTTATTCTGCGTTGAATATAGTTCTTTATATCTTCATTAATACTTTCGTTATCAAAATAGTCAATTATCATAATAGGCCAATTTTACTCTGTGTATAATGTAACAATACAATTTTATCGCATTGTTTTCAATAGAAAATGCGGTATAACATACCCTCACAAACATTTCTTATATGAAATTGATGCCCGATAAGAAAAAACCTAGACCAAAGTATAGTTTAGATAACTAGACCTAAGGCTAGCTATTATTATACCCCTATGTTAATTAAACTGTTTTTGCTTCGCAGAATTAGATTTTAATATAATAGAACTAGTATCTTAGCGCACTGCCGTTAAGAAAGTTAGTCTGAAAAGAATATATTTTCGCCAACACCAGGGCACTTCAGATTCACCAAGTACCAGTTTCACCCTGCCATCTGGATGCTTTTACATTCAGATGGCTATCAAATCAGATGTCATCCCCCTCCTCAATACATACTCTTTTTCTGAGAAAGATCATCTCTGATGATTTCATCGGCGCAGCCTGCTGTTTATCTGACCATCTTTCGTCTTAATGGACTCGCGTTGTCGGCCAAAGAGACTCATCGAACAAAAAAACCTAAAAAATATTCTTCAAACACATATAAACATTAAACATATTAATGTAATGTGAGTAAAGTTGACTTAAGTCATGTCAGTAACCTAAATAAATCGTATGATAAATAAACGGTTATAATGTTTCCCTGGTGTTGGCCGAATTGGCATCCCTTACCAAATGAGATTGGTAAGGGTTTTTTTTTGCCTATTATTTGGAGCACAACAGGGTTTATCTAAGATGACGGCTGCATCGCGCGCGCAAAAGTCATCGCGCGAATAATCACCGCACGATCAATATCGGGATTATCACTCTCAAGTAACTGTTGCCAAATCGCGATGGCTTGCGCGTAGCGTGCATGAGTAAAGTTATCATTGGCTTGCAACATCAACGCCGTATATTGCAAAGGATCTTTTGCCAGCGCTTGCTGCAACCAGTAGACCACATCATCAGTCATTTTCTGTCCTGACTGATAATAAAACAGCGTCGCTCGTGCAGCATCAAGTGCCGCGCTGACCCCTTGTAAGCGCTCTGTCTGCTGTAATGCCACCAGCGCGTCCTCAAACTCATTCCGATACAAATAGTGCTGTGCCAAACTAAACCATAGCTCGCCGTTATCTGGTGATTGGCGGATACGCTGCTGTAAAAGAAATAATGTCGGATCGCTGCTTTGTTTATCCACCACCGAGTTCAGACGTGCAGCTTCTTGTTGCCGTAAAGCCTCTTGTTGCACTGAGGAATAGTGACCCAATTGTTGATATCCCAAGAGGATAAGTATCGGAATCAAAAGGCTAAATCCCAACGGCCAACGCCAACTCAGGCGACCATATTGCCTCAGCCAAGGCCACCACATCCCTATTAGAATGACGAGTAATACTATCGCCAGCCCTATCGCTAAAATCATCAGTTGCCCCCTCCCGCACCAGAGGCTGAGCGCCGCCATATTCGCAATACCAGAGCGCCTAACAGGCAGAGTAGCAGCACGCCCGGCCCAAACCACAACACCCATGTTGCACTGCGCAGCGGGGGCCGATACAGCACAAAATCACCGTAGCGCTGGGTCATCAGAGCCATAATATCCTGAGAACTGCGCCCCGCCTCCACCAAGCGGTAAACTTCCAAACGCAAATCCTGCGCGATAGGTGAGGTCGACTCCAATAAGTTCTGATTCTGGCATTGAGGGCAACGTAACTCTTTTGCCAATGCCAGGGCCTGCTGCTGATTTTGCGGCGAACTAAAATGGTAGGTATCTACCAAATCGGCTAATACCCACGGTGAGAATAGCAGTGATAACGCCAGAAATATGGCTTTCATAGGCTGCCCACCTTAGACCACTGCGCCAGCAATGGCGCAAACTGTTGCTGCCATATCTCCTGCGTCATCTCACCCACATAGCGCTGGCGAATAACTCCATCAGCATCAATAAGCCAGGTTTCTGGGGTGCCATACACCCCCATCGCCAACGCTAACACCCCTTGCGGATCATAAAGGTTCTTTTGATATGGGTTGCTGTAACGGTGAAGTGTATTCAATGCTGCCTGACGATCGTCGCGGTAATTCAACCCGTAAAACTGCACTTGATTTAAGCTACTGGCAATCTGGCCTAATACTGCCAATTCTTGTTTGCAACTGGCACACCAACTGGCCCACACATTGATTACAGTCACTTTACCCAACAGTTGACTCCGCGTTATTTTTTCCGCTGGTTGCTGTAATTCAGATAAGGAAAACTCCGGGAATGGCAGATTTTTCTCTGCCAACTCAACATGATGTGGGTCACGATTTAAGCCACTATAAAGTACCAGTCCCAAAACAAAGGCCAGCATCGGAACACACAACCAAGGCCACCGTTGCTTCATTTATCCTCCGCAATATCACTGGCAGCTCTGCCTCTTCGCCACAGGGCCAACACGCCGCCGAACACCATTATCAACGCGCCGCCCCAAATCCAACTGACCATCGGCTTATGATATAAACGCACGCTATATTCACCAGAACCCAAACTATCACCTAGCACCGCATAGAAATCAGCAAAAGGGCCACTGGCTATGGCTGGCTCAATCATCAACGTCTCACGCGCTGTATAGTGCCGCCGCTCAGGTAGCAGCATAGTGATGGGTTGCCCATTCTGGCTAACGGCAATATGTGCCCGCTCACTGGTATAATTAGGGCCAACCAGTAATTCGGTTTGCTGATAAGTAAATTGGTAACCAGCCAATGTGACTTGTCGGCCAACGGACATGCGGCTGCCCTGCTCGACTGAGTGATACGAGGCAAATAGCATGCCCATTAAGCTAATGGCGACGCCGCCATGAATCAGCCATGATCGCCAACGTATCTTGGGGGCAAACAGCGGCGCAAATAACACCCAAAGCGCCAATGTGATACCCGGTATCATTTCTGGCTGCCATGAGGATTGATACAAACCCGAACTTAAGAGCGCGCCCAGGATAGCCAGCAGCGCGGGAACCGCCAGACGCCAGCGCGTAGTTTTGCGGCTTCGCTGCCAATCGGCAAAAGGGGCCCACCCCATCAGCAATAACAGCAGTAACATAAAAGGCGTTAGCGTTAGGTTGAAGTAAGGCGCACCAACAGAGAGCGAACCTCGTCCCAATGCACTGAAAATCAAAGGATATAGTGTACCAATCAATACCGTGACTGCCGCAATGCTTAATAATACCAGCGCCGCTAACAATAAGGTTTCCAGTGAGAAAAGGTTGAAGTCAGCCGCGCGAGTATTACCTCGAATCCGTAGTGCAAATAACATCAATGAAACCAATGTTACGATGCCAAATAGTGCCAGCAGGGCCTCACCACGGGCGGTATCAACAGCAAAGGCATGGACTGAGGTCAACACGCCGGAGCGGACAATAAAAGTCCCTAGCAAGCAGAGCTGAAATGTCACTAATGACAGCAATATACCCCATTGATGATACAAACCGCGTCGTTCATTGAGCGCCAAAACATGCAACAATGCCGTGCCGGTGAGCCAGGGAAGTAATGAGGCATTTTCTACCGGGTCCCAGAACCACCAGCCTCCCCAGCCCAATTCACTGTATGCCCACCACGCCCCAAGTAGAATGCCGATGCTCAGTAAACTCCAGGCCGCCAATATCCACGGGCGGCTATAGCGAGCTATATTCTGATCACTTTTGCCTTCAAGTAAGGTCGCGACCGCAAAAGCAAAACCAACAGCAAAACCGCTGTAACCCAGATAAAGCAGTGGAGGATGAAATATCAACGCCAAATCCTGCAACATCGGATTCAAATCGCGCCCTTCCCCGAGTGTGGGGAATAATCGTGCAAAGGGATTGGAGAAAAAGAGGATAAATATACTAAAAATAACCAGTAACCAGCCCATCACTCCCAGCGAGCGAGCGAAAAAGCGCAGCGGAAAATGGCGACGTGACAAGGCTAGCGCGGCGCTCCACAAGCTAAGGGCAAACAACAGAAATAACATCGAGCCTTCGTGCCCGCCCCAGATTGCTGCAATTTTATAAAATAGCGGAAGCTGACTGTTTCCGTGTTGAGCAACATACAATACCGAGAAATCATCGGTGACGAAGCACCAGCCCAGAGCCAACATTGCCAGTGTGATAAATAAGGCGACGCCATAGCTGAGCGACGGCAACCAGAATAGCAAAGGCATCCGCCGACCATGCAAAGCAATAAAGGGCAAACAGCCGAGCAACAGCGCCAATGACGCTGCCGCCAGCAGTAAAAGCAGCCCCAATTCAGCTGTCATACTATTGTATCCACCACACTATTTTATCCATCACACGACCGTCATCTGGCCGGCATAAAGAATGAAGAAACGTAAAACAAATACGCCGAATAAACTTAAACCGGAAACCGTAAGCAGGAATGAAACCCGGTGGCGCACGTTATGGCTGCAATAACGGTTTAGAACCAATGGCAGCACCATGCCGCAACCAATCACCCAGAACCAGAACATCAAAGCCCAGAAACCGCCACCTAATGCGACCGTCACCGCCACCTCTTTCTGACCACCGCCAAACCATAGTCCGGTAAAAAATGCCAGCAACAGAAAAAGTTCCAGCCACACCACCGGTTTTTCCAGCCGATGAACAAACGCCAAGGCCGGGCTATGGAGCGGTTCTTTAAAAAATGCCACTGAACACAGCACCATGGCGGCAATACCGGAAGAAACACCAGAGAACAGGAATAGCACCGGAAGCACTGGATTATTCAGCAACGGGTAAGTTTTCAAGGCAGATAACAGAAAGCCGGTATAAGCCCCTAACGCCACTGCCAAAAACATCATCAGCGGCTCAAGTTTAGGTTCAATCGGGGCCAGTTTATTCAGCAACGTACTTACCCGGCTCAGCTTAGGATAAGGCTGTAATAATGCTGTTATCCAATGACGGAATAGCACCGCCAGCCAAACTAATAACACCACCATATAGATCTGAAATAACATCACTCCCAGCGACATAACCGAACTGGTGCTGTAGAAAAACATCAGTTTCCAGAAAGTCCACGGTCGGGTCAGATGCAGAATCAAGATAAACAAACCCAGAACAACCGCCAGTGGTGCGATAATCGCGGTCGATTTCAACAAGCCACTTTGCGCAGCATTACCACCTAAGACTCGCCGCTTAACTAACAGGCTCACCACCACCATGCCGGCAGAAACACCAATTAAAAACAGATAGATAGCAATCGGCCAATCCCAGACTAATGACTCAAAATGAAATGGCGTATTCAGTGCAGAACTCATCCGGTTATCTCCCCATACTGGAAAGGAACACGATAAAGCTTCGGCTGTGTTCCCAGATGTAACTTGGCGCGATACACCGTGCGCTGATGCAGTAGCTTCACCAACTCGCTGTCAGGTGAGTCCAGATTGCCAAAGGTCAGTGCTTTGGTTGGACACGACAGCACACAAGCCGGCTGTTTACCCTGCTTCAGATTGGTTTTCCGACAAAAATCACATTTATCCGCGGTTTTCGTCACCGGATGAATAAAACGAACCCGATACGGGCACGCGGCAATACAATACTGGCACCCGACACAAAGGTCAGGATTGACATCAACGATCCCTGTCGCTTTATCACGATAAGAGGCCCCGGTAGGGCAAACATCCACACAGGGGGCTTTATCACAATGCTGGCAAGAGTGGCGATAAAACTGGTATTTCACCGCAGGGAACTCACCAATAGGTTGGCTACGGATAATATTTAATCGAGAAACGCCCGCTGGCACATGATTCACCTCACGACAGGCATCCATACATGCAGTACACCCAATACAGCGGGTTTCGTCATGCAGCATACCGTAACGAACTCCGTCAATCGTGCCGCTCAGCGCTAATGAACGCCCGGATGAGCCAGTCATGAAAATCAGCGCCCCCATACTGACAATAAAATGACGACGATTGGTATTCATGGCGCGTCCTTCGGTATCAGTTCCTGCTGACGGCGGTGGCAATCGACACAGATTTTGACCCGCCCTTTATCATCCAGGCCGTGCATCGGATCTGTTTTAGGGTGCAATTGATGACAACTGACACAGGAAAGTTTCAGCATATGTACATCATGTGGCCAGAAGGCTTCACGCAATTTCTCTGGCTGATGACAACTCATGCAGACACTGTTTTGTTGTGAAACGCTAAACATCGCCTTATCTGCATTCAACATATCGCTGTTAAAGCGCATCACATCTTTGATGCCATTACGATGCAGTATCGCCGCTTTTCCATGACAATTAGTGCAAGTTACCGCCAATTGGGTATTCGGGTTAATGGCCCCGGCATGTTTTCCGTGTAACTCATCTTTTTGTTCTTTATGACATTGAACACAAGCTGCATCCGGGTTTCGTTGTGGCTCGACCACATGACGCGAACCTTGTGTTAGCGGTGTATCTACTGGTGTTGTGGCGAATGTAGGCAGCGTGTAGAGAGTCAACACTGCCAGCAACATCGCTGAACAGAATGAACGTAAAACGCGCATAGTTATTCCACCTTTGCTACGGCTCCAATCAAGAGCCAGTTTGTCTCTGGAATAGCCCCGGCAGGTATTTTTACCCCACCGGAACGCCTTTTACTGGCTCAAACGGCCGGCTTTTTTGGCTTGCTCGTCCCAAGCGGGTACCACCTGTTGCAGAAACTCCTGCTTTTCACTGTTCAGCTTATCCATATCCATCCCCAGTGCTTTTTGCGCATTGAGTTTGGTGGATATATCCGGCAGCGGGATTTCGTGGCTAATTCCCTTAGTAGCCAGCAGGCGCGCCAGCTTGGTACGGGCATCGGCAGCTTTATTCAATGCGCCACCGAGCACACGCAGCCCGACATCTGGTGCATGCATATGAATACCGTGGGAGGCGATGGCGTAATCCCAACGCCATTGCGCATGGCGAATATCTTGCAAGATTGGCTTCATTTCTTGCTCAGTTGCTCCCGCATCCCACGCGGCTTTCGCCTCGTAATGCGCATGAACCAACTGTTTCTCAACATTCAGTTTCAGTTCCTGAATGCTGGCTTTGCGTTCAGCAACAATATCCTGCAAGGTTTTTTTATCTTGGGTATGGCAATTAACACAGGTGGTTTCGAAACTATCAAAGGGGTTGCGGATCTGGTGATCGGTGTACACTTTACCCTCCGCGTTTTGGATTTTCGGCATATGGCAGTCGATACAACTGACATTATTTTTGCCGTGAATACCCGCACGCCAGGTTTCATATTCTGGGTGCTGAGCTTTCAGCATCGGCGTTTTTGACAGTGGATGAACCCAATCAGCGAAAGCAATTTCGTCGTAATACTTCTCCATTGACTCCACGTCAGTACCTTGGTCCCACGGGAGTTTCACCGCTTTATCTTTACCGGCGAAGTGATATTCAACATGGCACTGGCTGCATACCATGGATTGTTGATCCAGACGGCTGGCATGCTCGAAGGGTTTATTAATAGATTGCAGCGCGCGCTCGATATAAGGCCGTGATAGCACTAACGCCGGTTTACCTGCCGCAAAGTCGGCCGAGGCAGTATCATGGCAATCGGCACACCCCAACTGATTAACCACTTCCGGGCCACCTTTGGCCCAAGTCCCTTTAAAATACCCCTCCTCCCCTTGCTCATTAATCAAACGGGCGACATCCGGGCTTTTACAACTCCAGCACGCCATGGGTAATGGGCCATCCTCTGCTGTTTTGGGAGCGGCTGTTCGCAACGTTTCCCGCACATCAGTGACCGCATAAGCATGCCCACGCGGTTTATTATAATCTTTGGCAAATGGGTAACCGGCCCACAGAATCACCAGATTCGGGTCTTCAGCCAAAGCATCTTCACGCGGCCCACTTTCTTTGGTTTTCAACCAGGATGTGAACTGATCGACATGCTGTTGCGCGAACTTATCATTGCGGGCCTCGATCGGCGGCGTAGGTGCTGCCGACAACGAAAATACCCCCCCTACAGCCAAAAGAGCCAATATCCCTACCGACATCTGTCTTATAAATTTGCTCACAATAGTTACCCCAGTGTGTTTTCCATACCGGACGCTGCCAGTGCTTGCACCAGTCAGTCATTTTTTTATTTTTAAACCCGCAATCAGATGAAAAATACTCGGCCAGAGACACCCATGACAGATATCACCCAGTGGGGTTAAGGAGATAGTAAGGAGGATTTTCAGCAAATGATTTGTTGTAGTGAGAATGCTTGTTTTAGATCAAACAATTTTTGTGTGGGTATTTGTTTTTATGAACCAGCTCAAAAAAAACGCAGCCAATTGATCATTTTTTACATAAAATCAAACGCATACCTCTTTAGAGGTATCAGGTTACTGACAAACCTAAACACCTTGATTTTACAAGGTGAAGACAGGCAGAAGAGTAAAGCGTCCGCGCCAGGGATGGCGCGGCTCGAGCCCCCAGCGAAGGGTTTACGGCATCTTTACGATCCGCCTGTTTTCACCGTTAATAGCAGAACTATTGATAATGCAGTGAGTAGAGGGTTTACCGCACCTAAGAGCACTTCGGTGGCTTAGGCCACTATACCCCAACGGGACATTTCCCTTCATTTGACTTTATCGGCTGTCTTATAATACAAACCATCAACCATTGGGCCGATTTAGCGTTAAAAGTACTTATTTAAAATAGGGTTATTATCTAACCTCACTAGTATGTCAGAATGCTCCGCTCATTAAGTAGCATTAATATTACGGCCTAAAAAGGAATAAGGAATCGTGACTACCGCTGATATCAAGCCACAATCTCTCACTAAAAGCCGTGTTTTAGCTGCCGCCAGAACCTGCTTTGCCAAAGATGGCTTCCACGGCGCATCGATGAAAAGCATCTGTAAAGCCTGCGATATGAGTCCCGGAACCCTTTATCACCATTTTCCCAGTAAAGAAGCCTTGATTCAGGAAATCATCCTCGAAGATCAGAGCCGGGCCTTTGCGCGCTTTGCAGAAGAAACATTAGGCGATGATATTGTCCGGAAAACTATCGACAATATGATTGCGGTGTTAGAGGAGGATCGCACCCAACGCTCATTAGTGCTGGAAATTATGGCTGAAGGTATGCGCAATCCCGTGGTCGCCGCTATGTTACATCGCAAATACGATGCCATTATTGAGTTGATAATATCCCATCTAAAAATCAGCCAGCGGCGAGGCATTATCGGCCCAGATGTCGATTTGAACGCGGCCTCCGGGTTACTGCTATCACTGACTTACGGCATACTCGCAGATACCAATCTAAGTACCAATACCACGCCAGAACAACTGAGAACAACTCTCACTGCAATGATGAACGGTTTGCTCAATATCAAATAATTCAATTTGTTAGGTACTCATTTCAGGGTCTTTTTTTGTGAAAAAAATTAGAATGAACGTTCGATTGGGTATTTTACGTTCAATGTCAACCGGCGTATTTCATGACCGTGACCTGTCGCGCCTTTCCGGTGATTGAGAATTAACTTTTATGATCCACACAGCACTCTAAGATTCACCCGTTATCGCTCCTACCCACTGCATGATATTTGTTAAACCAATTAGACCAATTTGGTTTACCTAATGACAAATTGGTCAACCAGTTTGTCATTTCATTAACGGAACGGAGTAAATAACTGATGTTACGTCCTGTAGAAAACCGAGCTAGAGAGATCAAAACACTGGATGGTTTATGGTCATTTGTCGTTGATACCCAAAATAAAGGGTTGTCTGAACAGTGGTGGCGTGAACCCTTGGCTGATAGCCGCTCAATTGCTGTGCCCGGTAGCTTTAACGAGCAATTTGCCGATGCAGATATTCGCCAACATGTGGGAAATGTCTGGTATCAACGAACAGTTACCATCCCGAATGGCTGGGACAAACGCAGAGTCGTGTTGCGTTTTGATGCCGTGACACATTACGGCAAAGTTTGGGTTAACGACCATGAAGTGATGGAGCATCAGGGCGGGTATACGCCGTTTGAACAGGATATTAGTTCCCTGATTAAATCCGGCGAAACCATTCGAATTACTGTCTGTGTCAATAATGAACTGAACTGGCAAACCATCCCGCCAGGTATGATTGTTGAAAATGATCAAGGTAAACGTGAGCAACTCTATTTCCATGACTTTTTCAACTATGCTGGTATCCACCGCAGTGTAATGCTGTATACCACACCGCAGAATTTCATCAGTGATATTCATGTGGTAACTGAGCTTTCAGCCGATCACCATCAGGCCAATGTGTTATATCAGGTCACTGCGCCGGATACAGTCAGCGTCACGCTGAAAGATCACAATGGTAAAATTGTCGCACAAGGTAATGGCGCGCAAGGTACCTTGTCGGTTGAAAATCCGACTTTATGGCAACCTGGCGTGGGCTATCTCTATACCCTCACCGTGACCAACACCGCTACCGGGCAAGCCGATGAATACCCTCTTCGCGTGGGTATCCGTACGGTAAAAGTGGTTGGTGAGCAGTTCCTTATCAATGATGAACCTTTCTATTTCACCGGTTTTGGTCGTCATGAAGATGCCGATATCCGCGGCAAAGGTTTTGATAATGCATTGATGGTTCACGACCATGCGCTCATGAAATGGATTGGCGCTAACTCTTACCGTACGTCGCACTATCCTTATGCCGAAGAGATGCTGGAATGGGCGGATGAAAATGGTATCGTCATCATTAATGAAACGCCTGCGGTTGGTTTGAACTTGGCGCTAGGCTTTAATTTTGATGTGACCCAAAAACCAGCAAACTTATTCTCCGAGGAAGCCATTAATGGGCAAACTCAACAAGCACATTTGCAGTCCATTAAGGAACTGATTGCCAGAGATAAAAATCACCCTTCGGTGGTGATGTGGAGTATTGCCAACGAACCAGATGCCAATCCGCAAGGTGCACGTGACTATTTTTCCCCGCTGGCAGAAGCAACACGGAAACTGGACCCTACCCGCCCTATTACCTGTGTTAACGTGATGTTCTGTACGCCGGAAACCGACACCATTACTGACCTGTTTGATGTTGTTTGTTTAAACCGCTATTTCGGTTGGTATATGCAATCTGGAAATTTGGCAAAAGCCGAACGCGCGCTGGAAAAAGAATTACGCGCGTGGCAAGAGAAACTGCATCGTCCAATTATTATTACGGAATATGGCGCGGATACCCTTGCTGGCCTGCACTCAATATATCACGAAATGTGGAGTGAAGAATTCCAGAATCAATTCCTTGAAATGTATCACCGGGTATTCGACCGCGTAAGTGCCGTAGTGGGCGAACATGTATGGAACTTTGCCGACTTTGCCACCTCGCAAAATATTATTCGAGTAGGTGGCAATAAAAAAGGCATCTTTACTCGCGATAGAAAACCTAAATCTTCAGCATTCGTATTACGTGAACGCTGGACTTCGGAACAACCCTTTAAAAAGCCGCGTATCACGGAGTAATATAAAATGAAGAATAGCCTCACATGGAAAAACATTGTGGGCTATGGTTTAGGCGATGTTGCTAACAACTTCGCCTTTGCTATGGGCGCTATGTTTTTATTAAATTACTATACCGATACTGCGGGCATTAATGCCGCAGTAGCGGGAACCATGTTATTACTTGTCAGGGTGTTTGATGCTGTTGCTGATGTGATTGTCGGTCGTATTGTCGATAGTACCCAAACTCGTTGGGGTAAATTCCGCCCCTTTATTTTATTTGGCGCAGTCCCGCTGATGACATTCAGCGTATTGGTTTTCTCAGTTCCGTCATTCCTAAATGATAGCTATAAAATATTTTATATTTATCTGACTTACATGGGATTAGGTGTCGCTTATTCCCTGGTGAATATCCCCTACGGTTCATTATCAACAGCCATGACTCAGCACCCTGAAGAACGTGCGAAATTAGGTGCCGCCCGTACTATCATGGCCTCATTAACCTATACGCTACTGGCATTTGTCATTGCTCCGGCAATTAATGATACCAGCGGCCATCATCAGGCAACTTACACAACTTATACTATTGGTTTGGCCATTGTTGGCGTGGCGTTATATTGGATTTGTTTTGCTTCCACCCAGGAAAACATTACTCGTGTAGTCAAACAACCTTCAATGAAACTCAGTATGAAGACGGTGAAAAGTAATAAACCACTATTAATCCTTTGTATCGTGGCTATTTTCACTCTGACAGGTACATTCTCATTAAGCGCTGCCGGTCTGTATTATGTCCGTTATATCCTCAATGATATGAGTTATTTCAGTACGCTGATTTTTATTCAAACCTTCCTCGGTGCTATTTTGGCTGCCCCACTGGTTCCCAAAATGGTGAAAAGCTACGGCAAGAAAACAACCTTTATTATTGGTACTGTTATAGCTTCCGTCAGCTATCTTATTCTGTTCTTTTTCCTCGATAAATCTGTCTATACCGCATTCGCTCTGTTTGCCTGTGCATCATTCGGGGCCAGCCTATGCATGACGGTCATGTGGGCGCTTGAGGCAGACACCGTAGAATATGGCGAATATAAAACCGGTATCCGAATAGAAGGGTTAACTTATTCACTATTTTCATTCACCCGAAAATGCGGTCAGGCGCTGGGTGGTTCACTCCCGGCATTTATTCTGGTTGCCTCCGGCTACGTTTCAAATCAAGTGCAAACACCCGAAACGATTACTGGAATAAAACTGGCGGTAGCCATAGTTCCTGCGTTATGTATGTTCTTAGCCTTTTTAGGCATGTGTTTATATCCACTCACAGAAAAACGTTATCAAGAAATTGTCAGTGAAATAAATAAACGCAAATCCAATAGCGAAGAATTCCTGGATTCCTTACATGAGATAAATATCTACCGTAAAAAAACCGAATAACATTCTATTTTGGATAATAAATTTCAATGAAAAAAATTCCGATAAATATTATATTGTCAGGGGTCGTTTTCTTATTATCTTATCAAGTGGTAGCAGCTTCTTTTTATGATGAAGAGGATGCATTAAGATTGCGGTTAAGGAATGATTTCCGTCGCGCAGAAAGAGCCAGCGCAGGTAGTGAAAAAGATATTTATGCATGGGTACAGGGTGCAGCACTGGAATATAACAGTCGTTATTATCAGGATATTATCGGTGTAGATGTCGGCGGTTTTTACGTTTATAAATTAGGTGCTCGTGATAATTGGAGCACCCGTTGGTATCTCGACGGGCATGATAGTTTTGGCCGTTATACTGCGGCGTTGAAATTAAAGTTTTCAGAAAAACTGTCTATTAAAGCAGGTAGAATGGTCACCGACTCGCTGTATAGTGGTCAGGAAGATCTACCGATTATTAATGCATCATCTCAACGTACCGTTCCGACATTATCCGATGTTGTATTAATGAAATACAGTATCGATAGGAATTACGATATTTATGCGATGTACCGTTATGGTGTATATTATTATTCCGATGTCGCGGAAGGTGTTCACCGAACCGGCCCAATAGATCCAACCAATTATCAACACAATATTTTTCGTCCACAATATATAACATCACTGGTATTTCATGACTCATGCCATTATTACGCCACCAGCGGCTCATGGCAGGAAGATGTCGCCATGCAGTTAATGGCTAAAACAGCGACATGCTTACCACTTGATTCGGGGCGAAAAGATAAGTTTAAAGCTGAATTTACCGCTTTTTATGCCAATCTGGATGGGATAACTGCTGCGCTAGATGGGCCGAAGGACACATCATTACTCAGTGGGCAGCTTAGCTATATCCACCCTGTCGGCTCATTATTTTTTGGGATAGGAAAAACAGGAGGTAAATTAAACCGGCTTGCGGGGATTGATACCGATCTGGGATACCCTTTTGATCTCAGTATCGACCGAAATCATAGCGATATGTGGTCTTATCAATTGGGAGCAACACTTAATCTACCCGGCAATTCTTTTATCGGCATTGCTGAGACATTAACCAATGGTTATGAAACCTATCAGCATGATGTACAAATCCGCGGTGCTGGGACGAACCTGCTTTTTGGCTGGCAAGCGGCTCAAGGGAGATTACAGGGGCTAAAAGTATTTGTCGCACTTAACCGTGCCCGGGAACATCGTAATGGCAGCGTATTGGGCGATCGTTTGGATTACTACGATAGCAAAGTGAATATTCAGTATGACTTTATAATGAAATAAGAATTTTGAGTATAATAAGCAACTGTCTAATGCGGCTTCCGAATCGGGTCATCATATCGCCTCTCGGAAGCTGCTCTTAGCGACGATTTTATTATTCGAAGAAGTGGCAATCTAATGAGAAAACCCAGTTAGCTCAACAACGCAAGCTGACATATTGGTTAAAATGATATGAAGTTATGCACTACGAAGTAAGAAACACTAAGAGAAGATGGCGGAGGAGGAGTCCGCTAAAAACATTTCTAATGCGGAACAATACATTTCAATTTTAAACTATAAAACAAAAGGTTATATAAAAACCACCTCAATCCAGTACAAATGAAAACAACCCTACCTAATCATTAATGGCATACTCAATGGCATACTGGAATTTTAAGAGATTCACTGATGGCTACTCTCACCGATACCAAAGCTCGCCAGATCAAACCAGATGACACTCCCTTCCCTCACGGTGGTATTACCGGTCTGACACTGCATCCTTCCTCCAGCAAAGGTCATGGAAAATGGGTCTTACGCTTCATAAGCCCAGTAACAAAGAAACGTCGTAATGCTGGCTTGGGTACCTATCCAGAAATCAGCATCGCTGATGTAGTAAAACAAGCACATGCCATGCGTCAGCAAATTGCCCAGGGGATTGATCCACTTGAACAGAAGTGAATAGACCCGGGTTTCGTAGACACTTTTTTGCCTCATAATGGAGGCCTAATGAAGGAGTGTTTATGTCAGTCAAA